>NZ_JBSQBN010000069.1:0-24090 GCF_053850585.1 Shewanella sp. A22 | reverse complement strand
TATCCTTAGTGTGACAGCGAAAAATGATCGTTCAAGTAGAAATTTGCGATCAACATTCGCCGTCATACTTCAAGTCCTAATATTGGTCGATGCGCCTTAGGATTATCTAATGTTAATCCCGATAATAAAGCCAAAATCCATTGGTATCCCAAAATAAGATTTTGAGCTTATCGCGGTGTCGATTACAAAAGATAAACCAAGCCTGGCTAAAGGGGTCCATTTCAAGCGTATCTGCGACGATTAATGACAATCCATCAATCGACTTTCTCATGTCGGTGACACCTGATACTAAATACACGTTACCAGTGGGAGTCATTGTAATGCTGCAACCCAATGTTTGATTTGTGTTTGACTCAGCATCGAGGGGAATTCAGCGCGAATACCGTTAGGTAATAATAGCACCACGACATCAGTGCTTCCCTGGTCAAAGACAATAGACTGAACTTGTTGCTTAACCTCTGTGGTATTGAGTTTTTTGACCCAATAGTAAAGCGTTTGATAGTTGATTGACCGCTCAGAACAAAATTGTTTAATCGGTAACTGGCTTTGTTTGAACTCAGTCAGTATTTGAGTCCAGTGGTCATGTTTTTGCGATTGATTCATAACGCCTCCTTTATATAAAGAAGCACTATGCCAAAGACTGATTTTTATTGGTATGTGGGATTAATTGACCGCTTACACCTAATGGAAGTAGTTGCTTTCAGGGTTTAAGCTCTAAATGATTTATGTCCAGGTACTGCTTAGAGTGACCACTCTAAGCAGTTATTGCCCCAAAATCAGTTTCGAAGTAGTAAGCTGATTATAGCCTTGTCCATAGAAAAGCTAATGTCAAAGAGTTTGATAAATTAAAAAGGTTATGCCTGTCCTATCTTTTTGGTGCCGAGCGATAAAGCCGTTCGTGATTGGGCGTAGCCAATACGGCCAGTGGCGCGAGTGCGATGCTGTACAGCATGATAGAAACAGCCAAGGCTAATGGGCTGGCACCCTACGATTATTTGATGCACAGCTTAGAACAGCTGTCACTCAAGCCCGAGAGTCTGGAATACTTGTACCCTAGAATGCAAAACTAGCCTAGGTGCGGTTCACAGGACGGAAACGATTTAGGAAACTACGCCTCATAAAACAGTTGATTGCAGAAAACCTTTACATCGGCAACTTAATTGTAACAATTAGGCGTCAGGGATATTTATATTTGATAAAAAACATCAATATTCATATAGATTATAAATTCGTGAGGGATTATGAAGTACAGATTTAGCATGCACTTAATCGTAACATTAACATTATTGTTTTCAATATCAGTAAAAGCTGAAGACCGTTGTAAGAGAATTGAATTAAATAGTTCAGTAACGCTTGAAAAATCAAGAGACCACTGCATTGTCTTGCCCATATATACAAGTAAGCCAATTGTAATTTCACAGTACGAAGCTCATGGTGGGGCTTCAGATGAATTTAAAGTGCAACTTGTGGAATCTATAAGAATTGGAGCGAGGGTTGAGGAAACATTCAGTTCAAATGGTCCTGTTACTACACACCGTTCATTTAAAGCATCCCAACGTGGAGAGGCTGTACTGCATATTTCACCATCGACGTCTAATAGAAAAACTAAAACAGACGTTATTTATGGAAGAGTTGAAGGTGTAGATATATTATTCTTAATAAATACTAACACTGTATATAGACCAATAACCCCTCCAAGTCGACCGCCTGTTGATGAATGTCAAGGTCGGAACTGTAATAATATCAATATGCTTATTTTAGAACCGCTTGATACAAAAAGTAAACCTTCAATTTTAAGTATGAAAAGTAATACAAACTATCCTGTATCACTCTCAATCAACAGCGTAAACTCTGCTGCAAATTTAGACCTGCATTAGATGCTGCCAATAAACCTATTGATACCTATGGTGATGTATTTGACCGTAGACAATTAGGCGCTTTAAAAATAGCAACAGAAATTGTTTGGGCCTTTACATTATTTAATGATGGACAGCCGTTAGATTTAAAACAATATGGTACAACTGCTGATTTTGGTAATTTTCATTATGGGGCATATTTGGCTGCTGCTGGTTACGATGACACTTTAATTTTTAGTGGAGCTAGTGCAAATCAAGCATGGAAAGACGATGGTAAAAAAATTGCAGGAGCCTGGGGAGCACTTAAAGGCTGGTTTGCACAGGATAGAGATCATCCCCAAGATACTGTTCAAGTAACTAGGGGGATTAATTACTATAAAGAAGTGTATAAGAATGATAATAATACAGCTAATGTATCAGATTCTTGTGATCCTTCAAATGGTAAGCAAATAGTTTCAGCCACTGGAGATGGTGGCGGTGGACCTACGAATGGTACTGAACCAAGAGGTCCCGCAGGAGGAAGAGTAAAGTACAAGTACTCTTGTGAACTTTGGCGCTTCCCTAATGGTCTCGGTGGTTACTACTACATGAATAGAAACTGTAGATACAGAACTATTCCATACTAATTTATATAGGTTTATTAGAATGCTGTTTAAAAAGCTATATTTCCTTTTATTATCTTTACTGTTGATGGCGTGTACCCCCCACTACAACGAACAGGACATTACTAACTCAGAAATGCTTCAGGAACTTGAGCCGTTAAAAGTAGTACTCGCGAAATATAACATCGTTGAATTATCTTACTTTTCTGACGAGTTACTTGTATTAAATGGCATTGTACTCAATCCAATAAAACGTACATTTGGCTTAAGTCCCGATGGTGGCTTTGTGGAGACTTATACAGAAAAAGCAACTGAAAAAAACTATACGCATTGGAGCCAAGTTTTAGCAAAAACTCAACCGTTGACTAATGTAACCCAAGCCCAGTTTAATCAAATAATGGCTGATATGGCACAAATTGGCGTAACAGATATGTTCAACGACAAACAATTTAACACCATCCGTTTTCAATGGGGTAATTCTATTATGTGGGGAATTAATGGGCTCATTTTTGGCGATGCTAAAAATGCAGCAGCTTTTCAAAGCCATTTTCAATATGATGTTTTCAAGCAAGTATCTGAAGGTATTTATTTTTTTCAACTGCTTTAGTTTTAAGCACTAATTTAATACCAAATACAAAGGACTCAAAATGAGTCCTTTTTTATATCAATAATTAAAGCTGCCAGCTTCTTAAGCCAATTCTCGTGAAAAGAGAAACTACAGCATGGCGCAAAAGGCAATCATAATCGCGATTGATAACTGCACACCAATATAAGTAAGTCCTAAAGCGCCGTAGCAGAATGTGTTAATCGTGAGCGTCCGGCGAACGTAACCGTTCACTAGCCCCTTATTGACACGATCAAAAGAAAGGACTAGCACATCTTTTTGTAATTTAGACCTTCCTCTACTAGGCTTTGGTGTCCTAAGCTCTACTGCTTATTGAAGGATAGTGCTCATGATAATTTGAGATACTTTTTCTCATTAAAACCCTGCTAACTAGACCTAATACTCTAAGCTATTTCTGTCCATAAATGAGTTAGATGCCTCAGCTTGAAATGCCAAAATTCAACTCTGAACTTGAGGCTGTTGAAGAAAATAGCGTGAGCCTGACAGGACGTCAGGCTAGCTTTCGCGGTACAGGATGTACCATCGAAAGCGTTAGCATTTTCGAGTAAGGCCGAGGCCGATTACAAACGAGATTCAAAGATGGATAAATTTCCGTTGCAATTTTTCGCTGCTTTTGTTTGGTTAAAAAGCGAAAATGTTGCCGGAACGGCAGGGGAGATCCAAGAGGGGATTGCTGTTGATCCCCTTTTGGCCCGTGCAGGGTGGAACCTTGCGATCTTAGTCTGGTGTGGGCGAGGCGCCACGACGATAGTGGCCGTAGGCCATATCTTAAATACACTTTTGTCCAGAAATGCGTTACGTTCGATTGCCGCCAGAAACCAAAATCTCAATTCAGTTTACCGCTATTTTTTCAACCCCCAAAAAGGTATCTATAAGCTAGCTAATAGTGCGCTACATTGATTATTTGGTGGCTTGGATCATTGACACAGGTACTGGTTAAAATAGCAGGTTTAAAATCGTAGGGTTGAGTGGGTCACTTAGTGCGCTTAAACTTTCACTTAATATGATTCAAAAATGCCTGTTAGCGTAACTAACAGGCATTTCAAATCATTTCGGTTTAACAAAGAGTTAACATTCGACGATATTAACTGCAAGACCGCCTTTGGCGGTTTCTTTATATTTGCTGCGCATATCTTTACCCGTATCCATCATGGTCTTAATGACTTTATCCAATGATACTTTGTGATTACCATCACCGCGTAATGCCATACGTGAAGCATTAATTGCTTTTACCGCTCCCATAGCATTGCGCTCAATACAGGGTACTTGCACTAAGCCACCAACAGGATCGCAGGTTAAGCCTAAGTTATGCTCCATACCAATCTCTGCTGCGTTTTCAACATGCTCAACCGTACCGCCCATGATTTCAGTCAGTGCCCCAGCGGCCATAGAGCAGGCCACGCCTACTTCACCTTGACAGCCGACTTCAGCGCCAGATATAGAAGCATTTTTCTTGTACAAG
Source organism: Shewanella sp. A22 (assembly GCF_053850585.1). NCBI lineage: Bacteria > Pseudomonadati > Pseudomonadota > Gammaproteobacteria > Alteromonadales > Shewanellaceae > Shewanella > Shewanella sp. A22. The sequence goes on along the minus strand of NZ_JBSQBN010000069.1, from coordinate 19,545 downwards.
ATACCAATGGCAGCCGCGGTGAGTAAATAACGGCTGCAAACGTCAATATCGACTTCTTGGACAAACATATCGTAGTAACACAATACTGCGGGGATAATCCCTGCTGCACCGTTGGTGGGGGCGGTGACAACCCGATCGCCTGCGGCATTTTGCTCGTTTACCGACAAGGCAAATAAATCAACCCAGTCCATTGCCGTCAATGGGTCTGTATTATTTCTCCCTTCAGCTTTTAAGCGTCGGTAAAGCGCAGGTGCTCGTCGCCTTAATTTTAAACCGCCTGGTAATATGCCTTCTTTTTGATAACCGCGCTCAACACAGTTTTTCATGGTTTGCCAAATTTTCCACAAACCTTGTTTGATATCATCTTCACTGGCAATGCTAAGTTCATTGGACATCATTAATGAAGAAATGCTTAAGCCATTATCACAACACAGTTGAAGCAATTGCAAAGCACTGTTGAAGTCATAGGGTGCTTCTTCAATAGGCGTTGCTGGAGAAGCATTACGTTGGGTGATTTCATCTTCGTCAAGAATGAAACCGCCACCAACAGAATAATAAGTGCGTTGGTAAATGCATTCGCCTTTTGACAATGCATACAAGGTCATGGCATTAGCATGGGCTGGTAAGGTTTTGCGCCTATGGTAGGTGACGCCTTCTTCACGGGTAAATTTAACCCGATGCCCGTTTGCTAATGTCAGTTTTTGGCTTGTTGATACCGTTTCTAATATGGCATCAATTCCATCAGTATCGACGGTTTCAGGATCTTCACCCATTAGGCCTAAAATAACCGCTTTACCTGTGCCGTGGCCTTTACCCGTTTGTCCTAAAGAGCCAAACAATTCTGTTTGTAATTCATCGATTTGATCTAATAAATTATTGTCAGCGACATGCTGGATAAACACTTTACCCGCTTTCATTGGGCCTACAGTATGTGAGCTAGAAGGACCGATACCAATTTTGAACATGTCAAATACGCTAATCATGTTATTTAACCCTTGCTGAGTCGTTTATTGTTTTCGTTATTAGTGAGTATAATCGCCAAAAGTAATGTTGGCGGTTTATCTCTTATTCTTGGTAGAGTATCCCACACATTAATCAATGACTGTTCATTAGATTTTTTTATGCATTATTCTCACATTAGCCAGCCTTATACTTGCTGTGTAAAAATTTGATGAATGGATAGCGAATGTTCAGCTTTAATAGGTAGGGGATAGGTTTGAGCTATTTAATGATGGATCTTGCAGGTTTGACGGTATCTGCGTTAGAGGCAGAACAATTACAGCATCCACAAGTGGGTGGCATTATATTGTTTAGCCGCAACTATGAAAGTAAAAAGCAATTAATTGAATTAGTTAAACAAGTTCGGTTTATTCGGCCTGAACTGTTAATTGCAGTTGATCATGAAGGTGGTCGAGTTCAACGTTTTCGTGAGGGTTTTAGTTTAATTCCTGCTATGGGGGATATTTTACCTGCTGCTAAAGGCAATATAGCATTAGCTAAACAATGGGCGAAAGAGTGTGGTTTTTTAATGGCTATTGAGTTGTTAGCCTGTGATATTGACTTAAGTTTTGCACCTGTTTTAGATGTAAATGGTATAAGCGAAGTCATTGGCAAACGCAGTTTTAGTGCCGATCCTGCTGAGGTAATGGTGCTGGCGGAACAATTTATTGCCGGCATGAATGAGGCTGGTATGGCTGCGGTAGGCAAACATTTTCCTGGTCATGGGAGTGTCGCTGCAGATTCGCACGTTGCGATGCCTGTTGATCCACGAACTCAAGAGCAAGTGGAAGCATGTGATATGCAACCATTTAAACACTTAATTGGTTCTCAACTGTTGCAAGGTGTGATGCCCGCACATGTGGTTTATTCACATATTGACCCTAACCCTGCTGGTTTTTCAACTTACTGGTTACAAACTATTTTACGCCAACAGTTAGGGTTTGACGGGGTCATTTTTTCTGATGATTTAGGGATGAAAGGCGCCAGTTTTGCTGGTGATTATCTTGGGCGTGCTAAAGCGGCATTAGATGCGGGTTGTGATATGATTTTAGTATGTAATGATCCCATTGGCGTTAATACTTTATTAACAGAGTTTGAATGGCCCGCAGATGAGCCAAAGCATACTGCATTATCGCTTAAAGGGGACACAGTGCAAACCATGCAGGCACTTGAACAGCAAACGCGTTGGCAAACGGCGCAACAATTGGCTCAGGATATTAGTCAGCTTGTGCAGGCTTAGATTGAAATGACACCCTAGGGCCTTGAACAAAAAAACGGATCATATGATCCGTTTTTTGTTATAAATGGTTTGGCCGTTTAACCTGTGTAAGGTAATGGTTGGTTAGTGACAGAATCTTCTGTTAGATCTATTGGCTTAACACTTGTGGGTTGTACCATTTTACGAATTTGCATCACAACACCCAATTGAGGGTGATCAAAGTAATGTATTTCACCACTGCGAACTCGGCGATTCTGAATCAATGGGATACTTTCCAAGAAAGGTGCTAGTTGCTTTTTACCTTCGATGTCGAGTGCGGCATATTCGTTAAAGGTCAACGGACTGGATTCAACCATTTTTTGAGTCTCTTTACGTAAAACCAAATTATTCTCTATGTAAAGGTAATGATTGAGGTATATCTTAATTGCGCCGTCTAATTCCCAGACGGGATTAACTTTAGGGGCTTCGTAAAAACTGCCAAGTGCACTGAAGTCTGTACTTGGCATGGTTTCAGTTTGAGAGGCTTTTTTGACACTTAAACCATGATATTCAAAGCGGTTAGAAAAATCCTTACCACCAAAAATTCGAATAGGCTTGGCACGTCGGCGTGATTGCATGTTTTGTTGCCATGTTAAATGCACAAGGCTTTTAACGTAAGGCTCCCGGTTTAGGGTACGAATTAAATCATTAAATTGACTTTGACTGTCGGCTAACAGTAATGGCCCTTGCCCAAGGTAGGCTGTTTGAGGTTCACTTGCCACTATATTCAATGGAACTTGGCTTGGGTGCATTGATGTACTGCTGCTGACTTTTAAATCGTTACAGTTAGTGGCATCACTCGCCCAGTCAATTGAAGAACAACCTTTTAAACCAAGTGCGACACCGGTTATGTCGGTGCTGATTACTGGAGTAATGATATCTACAGTGTCTTTACTTAGTTTGGGTGGGGTCGCGTCTAGCCATTTTTCAACTGATGGTTGTTGGCGTTCAAATACAAATACTTCTACTTCAAACCATGACTCTGCATGGGCTGAAAAGCTGTGGGATAGCGCTGTGATAGCGGCGATAGCAATCGCAATTTTACGTAGCACTATTTAGTCTCCAAAATTTGATGTTTAGCAAACTGTTCAAGCAAGGTGTTGATTAACTCAAGACGCTCTTTACTTGTCTCAGCAGGAATGTTGAACTTTAACTTATTTGGCCCATCCATTCGATAGATTTGTGGTTGATTTTGCAACAAACCAATAATGAACATTGGATCGACATGATTTTCTTGACCAAACTCGACGCTGCCACCTTTCGCATGCATTTCTATTTTTGCGATTCCGAGTGATGTTGCTTGATGTTTATACAGTGTAATAGCCATTAAGTTCCGGGTTGGATCCGGTAGCATTCCAAAGCGGTCAATAAACTCGACTTTTAGCTCATCAAGCATGGCCTCTGTTTCGCAATTCGCAATCCGTTTATATAAGGATAAGCGCATGTTGACGTCACTGACATAATCTTCTGGCAATAACGCAGGAATACGTAAATCAATTTCTGCTGTGGCGCTCATCATGTAGGCTAGCGAAGGCTCTTTACCTTCTTTGAGGGCTTTCACCGCAGACTCAAGCATTTCCATGTATAAACTGAAACCAATTTTTGAAATATGACCACTTTGTTCATCACCCAGTAACTCACCAGCACCACGGATTTCTAAATCTTGGGTGGCCAGTAAAAAGCCTGCGCCAAGGTCTTCAAGGGCATCAATGGCTTCTAGGCGTTTACGTGCATCTGCTGTCATGCGTTTAGGATGTGGTGTCATCATATAGGCATAGGCTTGGTGATGTGAACGCCCAACACGACCTCGGAGCTGATGTAGCTGCGCCAAACCAAACATATCTGCTCGGTCGATAATAATGGTATTGGCACTGGGAACGTCGATACCCGTTTCGATAATGGTAGTACAAACCAGAACATTAAAACGTTGATGATAAAAGTCTGACATGACTTTTTCCAAGTCGCGCTCACGCATTTGCCCATGGGCAGTGACAACCCTCGCTTCTGGTAATAAGTCACGTATGTTTTGTGCGGTTTTTTCAATGGTTTCAACGTTGTTGTGTAAGTAGTACACTTGGCCGCCACGTAGGATCTCACGCAAAATAGCCTCACGTGTTGTGGCTTTATCGTATTCACGCACAAAGGTTTTTACCGCTAACCGTTTCGCCGGCGGTGTGGCGATAATCGATAAATCACGCATGCCAGACATGGCCATGTTTAAGGTGCGTGGTATTGGTGTGGCAGTTAACGTTAAGATGTCGACGTTGGCGCGTAATGCTTTGATTTTTTCTTTTTGTCGTACACCAAAACGGTGTTCTTCATCGATAATAAGCAACCCTAAATTGTCGAAGTTGGCTTCAGATGACAGTAATTTGTGGGTGCCAATAACGATGTCGACTTTACCTTCAGATAATTGTTCTACCACGCTGGTTTGCTCTTTGGCGGTTCTAAAACGCGACATCACCTCAATAACGATGGGCCAATCGGCAAAACGGTCTGTAAAGTTTTCATAGTGTTGCTGGGCAAGCAAGGTTGTTGGCACTAAAACTACCACTTGCTTGCCGGCATTAACGGCGACAAATGCTGCGCGCATGGCCACCTCGGTTTTACCAAAGCCTACATCACCGCATACTAAGCGATCCATTGCGGTTGGTGCTTGCATGTCTTCAAGTACGGCATGAATGGCACTTTCTTGATCGACCGTTTCTTCAAACGGAAAGCCTTGGCTAAATTGTGCGTATTCTTGTTCATCAATATTCATCGCTTCACCCGGACGAGCTTGGCGACGAGCATAAACATCGAGCAGCTCTGCGGCTACATCCCGAATACGTTCGATGGCTTTTTTCTTGGCCCTAGCCCAGGTTTCGTTACCGAGTTTATTTAAATGGGCGTCACCATCGCCACTGGCATTAAAGCGACTGATTAAATGCAGTGATGACACTGGTACATACAGTTTGTCACCACCAGAATATTCTAGCTTTAAATACTCTGCGACTAAGCCGCCTGTGTCGAGTGTTTCGAGTCCTTGGTACAGGGCTACGCCGTGCTCAAGATGCACAATCGGTTGACCTACTTTCAGTTCGGCTAAGTTTTTGACTAATACATCAGAGCTAACTTGTTTTTGTTTCTCTCGGCGACGTTGCTGTGAGATACGTTGGCCAAATAATTCTGTTTCGCAAATGATGCTAACAGCACCTTTAGCTGTGTCGGCTAATACGCAACCACGGGCTAAAGGTGACACGATTAAGCCTATGTCGTCTTTGGCTGCTAGGTAGTCGTTTAAATGATTAAACTGTTTAGGCTTAATACCTATTTTTGCAAATAAATCTAATAGCGCTTCACGGCGACCTTCAGATTCAGCACTAAATAACAAGGTTGAGTGCTGCTGGCTGTACTCTTCTAATGCGATTAAGGGCTGCTTGAGTTTATGATTGGCATTGATATCTGGCAGCTTTTCAACATTGGCGATTAAGGCGTGTGTTGGTAGTGCGACTTCCGCTAGCGGTTCTCCTGCATTATTAGTGTCGCTAGCAATATGTTGCTGTAATAATTGGGTACGCTTAAAGGATTTAAATGCCGCAAATAATTCATCATTGAGCAGATAAAGTTCTTTCGGCGCCAGTAATGGGCGCAGAGGATCGACACGTCGATCTTCGTAGCGCACATTGATTTCATTTAAGTGTGCTAAGCTGGCTTTTTCAATATCGCCTATGGTGATGAGTTGACTATTTTGTGGCAAATAATCAAATAGTGTGGCGGTGTCATCAAAAAATAACGGTAAGTAGTTTTCAATGCCAGCAGGCATTAAGTTACGGCTGACAAGTTGATAAACCGATTCAGCCTCTTTTGAGATCACTTCAAAACGACGGCGATAACGTTGCCTAAAACCTTCAATGGCATTGCTGTCGGTTGGGAATTCTTTTGCTGGCAACATTCTAATAGCGTCACGAGCCATGCCTGAACGCTGAGTGTCGACATCAAAAAAGCGTATCGACTCCACTTCATCATCAAACAGTTCGATACGTAGTGGTTGTCTAGATCCCGTCGGAAAAATATCAATAATTGAGCCACGGATTGCAAACTCACCGTGTTCGTATACTTGTTCAACTAAATGATAACCCGTGTCAGTAAGGTGTTGCCTAGCTTGCTGTAATCCGTAGGTGTCGCCTTTTTTTAGCACCATGACGTTAGCGGTCATAAAGGATTTTGGCGGTAAACGAACCATTAAAGTGTTTACTGGCACTATCACTACATTGTGTTGGCTTTGGCCAATATTGGCTAAGGTTTCCAGGCGCTGAGAAATCAGGTCTTGATGTGGCGAAAAGCTGTCATAAGGCAGCGTTTCACGGTCGGGAAACAGGCACACATTCACATTGATGTGATTTAATAAATAACTCAGCTCGACCTCAAGCGACAGCGCACTGGGCGTGTCGTGAGTGACAATAATACTAGTACTTGGATGGTTATTGATTAAATTAGCAAGGGTGATGGCTTGCGAGACCCCACCAAAGGTTGCCAACGTTTGCGTTTGTTGGCCTTTTTTGACACTCGGCGGTGTGAGTACACTAAATAGGTTCATTAAAATCTTTTTCAGTTCCGTTTGCGATCAAGTCGTATTGAATGAGGCGAGGCTTCAGCTACGCTGTTTATCGATATTCTGTTTACGTTTTTTGAGCATTTTTTGTTGTACATTCAAGCTTGCTTTAACTAATTGCTCAATATCATCTTCGAGTATTTGGCTGAATTCAAGTTCGCAACGCCATAAGGTGGTTTCGATGTCGTCATCAGTGGGTATTGGTGTACAGTTTTTTATTTGGCACACACACATTAATGCGACTAATTCAGTATGCAAATAGATATGGGTTTTTACGTGCTCATTTACAGCCAGTGGGCGTGATGAAATAATACTGACGCCACTGCCACCAAATTGATCTCCTTTGAACAGTTCACCATCTTGAACTTCTTTTTCTAACACATGTTGTAATACTAAATCGACTTTACGCGATTGTAGCTTTAAAAAGTCGACCACAGCTTTCGCTTCATTGTCCAAATTTCGCAGTTGTAATAAACAATTTGCTTCAAGGCTTTTTACTTCTGTTAGCAGTTTTAAGCCGATCGATTGCATGTCACGCAGTTCGTCATCAGTAGGTAAAGCACGGTGTTGATCCCACGAAGTTAAGTACACATTGAAGTGGTGAGGCACGCTAAAATAAGAATTGCTGTCAGGTATCAAGGTTTGCCTCTTTATTTATCACACTAATAGCCCTATTATCGTGCCCAACTTAATGATTTAGCAAGTCATACACAATGGCTTGTTGTTATCATATTCATTTTTTACTCGGTTGTCTGACTAATACGCCTTAATGGGCGCACAGGATTAGTATTTTTTTATGAATTTCGGATTTTCATTTTTTATCGGCTACCGTTATTGGCGAGCACGAAAAGCCAATGCTTTTGCGTCTTTTATTACCTTTTTTGCGGTATCGGGTATTTTTTTAGGTGTTGCAGCATTAATTGTTGTCAGTTCGGTGATGAATGGGCTTGAAGATCAGCTAAAAAATCGCATCTTAGGGGCTGTGCCGCAGATGACCCTGATAAGTGATGTGGGTTTTAGGGATTGGCAACACACTACGCAACGTTTATTGGCGGATAAAGATTTATTACAAAATATCCGCGGTATTGTGCCAAGTGCCACAACCCAAGCCATGATCCAATCAAGCAGCAACATTCAGGCTATACAAATGTATGGGGTTTATCCTGAACTTGAACAATCATTGTCGAGCATTGCCTCTCATACCTATTCAGATGCCTTTTCAACCTTACAAGCGGGCAAGTATTCAATTGTGCTTGGTACTGATTTGGCCCGAAAATTAGATGTTAAAGCTGGCGATAAGGTGAGGGTGTTAAGCGGTGATGGGGTGGTTTACTCACCTATGGGACCCGTTCCTAGTCAGCGTAAATTTACTGTTGCCGGTGTATTTGAAATGGGTTCGCAAGTCGATTCGAGTGTGGCTTATGTGCATTATAAAGATGCGCGTAAGTTGATGCGTCAAGACAGTAATAGCGTTAATGAATTACGGGTGTATTTGAACGATCCTTTCTCTGCGCCTGCGATAGCGCCGAAAATAGTGGCTGCATTTGCTAAGCAAAATATTGAGATTCAAACCCGTGACTGGCGCCAAGATTATGGCCATTTATTTGCCGCCGTCAAAATGGAAAAAAACATGATGTCGTTAATGCTCAGCTTAATTGTGGCCGTGGCTGCATTTAATATTGTGTCAGCGTTGGTGATGATGGTGGTGGATAAAACCACCGATGTTGCGGTGTTAAAAACCCAAGGATTAACCACTACTTCGGTGATGAACATTTTTATTGTTCAAGGTTCGTTAAATGCATTGTTAGGGTTAATGTTGGGTGCCGCCGTTGGCATAGCGTTAACGCTCAATTTAAATGAAATATTAACCACTTTGGGTATTTCTATTTTAGGCGTAGGCCAGACATTGCCAGTGCAATTATCGCTAACGCAATTAAGTTTTATCATTTTAGGCACTTTGTTTATCACCTTGTTTGCCACCCTTTATCCTGCGTTGTCCGCCGCAAGGGTTCAACCTGCTACCGCTTTGAGATACGAATAATGAGTCAGACACAACAAGCGTTATTACAAGTTCAACATGTTAGTAAGCATTACCATGACGGCGAAGTGACCACTCAGGTATTATCTGGTGTTGAGTTAATCGTGTACAAGGGGGAGCAGTTAGCCATTGTGGGCAGCTCTGGATCGGGTAAAAGTACCCTTTTACATATTATGGGCACCTTAGACACGCCTACGTCTGGAACTGTGTTGTTAGACGGCGAAGATTTATACCAATTATCTAGTGCGCGTCAGGCACAAATACGTAATCAAGATTTAGGTTTTATTTATCAGTTTCATCATTTGTTGCCAGAATTTACCGCGATTGAAAATGTGGCGATGCCTGCATTCATTCAAGGTAGAGATAAAAAGCAAGCGTTAATCGATGCGCAAAATTTACTTGAACGTGTGGGGTTAGGCCATCGTTTACAACATATCCCAGCGCAGTTATCGGGCGGTGAGCGTCAACGTGTCGCTATTGCCAGAGCGCTTATCAACAAACCAAAGTTAGTATTGGCCGATGAACCTACAGGTAATCTGGATGCCAGCAGTGGTGATAATGTTTATGCGATGATCCGCGAGTTAGCACAACAATTTGGTACGGCGTTTGTGGTGGTGACACATGATCATAAATTAGCCGCAAAAATGGATCGTCAATTGACAATGAAAGACGGCATTTTGCAAGTTGTTGCGTCTTCATCTCCTGCAGGGCTAGCCGAATGAGTAAGTGGTTACCGTTAACAATTGGCTGGCGTTTTTTCCGCGCTAGGCAGTCTAATGGCTTTATCGGCTTTATTTCGTTTGCGTCTACTGCAGGCATTGCCCTGGGTGTTGGCGTGCTAATTGTGGTGTTATCTGCCATGAATGGTTTTGAAAAAGAGTTACAAGACCGTTTATTAGGCGTGGTGTCTCACGGTGAACTGGTTGGCGTTAATCAACCTGTTGCCGATTGGCATGAGATTGCTAAAAGCGCCGCAAATATGCCACAAATCAGCGGTGTGGCTCCGTTTGTTCGTTTACAAGGTTTAGTGCAGAAACCCGGCGGTTTTCAAGGGTTAATCGTTAACGGTATTGATATTAATTATGAATCTGATGTGTCGAGTATTGCTGACTATATGTCTGCCGATGCGTGGCAGTCATTAGCGGGTGATGAAAACCATATTGTGCTTGGCCGCAGTTTATTGACTAAATTGGGCCTAAAAGTAGGCGATACTCTGGCAATGTATACCCCTGATGCTAATAACAGTAAGTTAACGTCGGCCAAAAGCCACCGTTTTGTAGTGTCCGGTGTGTACAATTTAGGTGGGGAAATTGAGTCAACTCAAGCTTATGTGTCATTGAGTTATTTAGCTGATTTACTCCACATTGGTGATGCGGTAACCGGTGTACGAATTCAAGTCAATAATGTGTTTAATGCCCCTAGTATTACCCGTGATTTAGGCTTTGCTCAAGAACAGTATTTATATATTAATGATTGGACTCGCAGCCAAGGGCATTTGTATCAAGATATTCAATTAGTGCGTTTAATCATGTATTTGGTGTTAGCGCTCGTTATCGCTGTGGCGTGTTTCAATATAGTGTCGACACTTGTTATGGCTGTGCGTGATAAAGCCTCTGAAATTGCAATATTAATGACCATGGGGCTATCGCGTGGCGCCATTATGACCATCTTTATTTTGCAAGGTGCGCTAAATGGTGTGATGGGTTGCACTATTGGTGGCATATTAGGGGTTACTCTAGCCTATAATTTAAGTGCAATTGCTAGCAGTATTGAGCAATTACTAGGTGTTCAGTTATTGGCTTCTGATATTTATTTCATTGATTTCTTACCCTCTGAATTACATTACCAAGATGTATTAGTGGTGCTGTTCATGGGGTTATTTATGAGCCTTGTCGCCACTATTTATCCAGCGTGGAAAGCAACTAAAATAGCGCCAGCTACTGCATTAGCGGGTAGATAGACTTTATAAACGAATGAGGTTGATATGGACAGTGATTCAAGTTTATGTTCACTAAAGTGTCCTACGTTAGCCTCGGGTAGTTTAATCATCAGGCCATTTACTCTGGATGATTTAAGCGCATTTACCGCCTATCGAGCGGATCCTAGTGTTGCTCGATATCAAAGTTGGACCGATTATCACTATCAAGATGCACTAAGCTTATTCAATTCGATTAATTACCACGATTTTGCTAAAGCAGGGCAATGGTATCAATTAGCCATTAGTGATCAGCATGCGTTGTTAATGGGTGATCTGGCAGTGCATTTTATTGACGACAATCAAGTTGAAGTGGGTTTTACTGTCGCTCCTGCATTTCAAGGGCAGGGAATTGCAGCAAAAGCGTTCACGCGTTTATTGCAATATTTGTTTGTGGAATTATCTCGTCATCGAGTTATTGCTCAAACAGACTTCCTCAATCTAGCTTGTACCGCGCTTTTAGAAAAGTTGCAGTTTCGTCGTGAAGGCCATTTCATTCATAATGTGTTTTTTAAAGGCGCATGGGGTGATGAGTATCTGTATGCCATGTTAGCTAGCGAGTTTGATAATCAATAGCCTGTATACGATTGATAAGGAAGGATGTTATGCCCTGTAACCAATGCTTTGAGTCGGTTTTTAGGCAAAAAATAGGCCGTTGTAAACGTTGCATGTGGCAATTAACGCTACTGAGCATGATGACTTGGCCATTATGGTGTTACCTCTATTTAGATTCGCCAACGGTGGTGGAGTCTATTGCATTGTTATTTTTTGCGATAGCATTTAGTGGATTGTTAGCTATCCACATAATTGTGTGGGCTTATCGACTTGTGTTTGCCATACCGTGATAGCAACATTGAGCAAGTTTTGCTTGCTCAATACTATTTTTACCTGTGCCCAATATAGGTGAATATTGTTAATAGGCGAGTTATAGTGGATTCGCGTTTTTTTGTTTACCAAAGTCATCTGCATTAACGCCTCTTTTCCAATAACCTGTAGCACTAATGGCGCTTAAAGGAACATCGGTTTCATCAAGCAGGTAAGCCTTTATGGTTCTAACTTGGGAAGCTTCTAAGCCCATAAAAACTTGGGTGAGTGAATGTATTTGAGTGTGTTTTTTTACGGCCTCAAATAAAAGTAAATCTAGCTGATGGTAAGCAAACGGATCATTAGCCATTACCCAACATATGTCCACATTGTTTTTTTTATCAATGATCTGCTTATCTTGTTCACTATCGATTATTTGGATTACCTGGCAATGAGCTTGGGGAGGAAGACGGTTAATAATGCCATTGACAGCATTTATTGAAGTCATGTCTCCCATGAGTAAGTAGTGTTGCCCGTGAAAATTGTTCATTTTTAATGGTCCAGGCCCAGCGATACCAACGGTGTCATTCAGTTGAGCATTTTTAGCCCAATCAGTTGCTGGCCCAATATGTTTGTTGATGACAAAATCGAGCGTTAATTCACTGCGACTTCGATCAAACTGTCTTATGGTGTATGAGCGTTTTGTTGCTGTATTCGGGCCTGTAAGATTCATATTTGGCGTGTTTTCACCAATATTAGGTAAAAAAACTTTGACATAAGCACCCAGTGCATCATCTGGGAAACCCACTAAGTCTTTACCAGTAAAGATAATTCGACGAAGAAATGGACTAAGGTCAATAATATTACTGACCTGTGCGAGTCGTAGTTGAGGTTTTTTAGTTACGGTTGTCATTGGTGTTCCTGTAGAGGCATAAAGGCAATAGGAATATTGCAAAAGATTAAAATATAGTTGATAATGTCTACTATATTTTATTGGTTGATAAAGTCAACTACTTTGTTGTTTGAATTTATATATTGACTGGATCGATGATCGTTGATGTTTGCTGTATCGGTTATGTTCATCACTGTTTGTGTGGGATTATGCCGTTGATAGCAACATGAATGTTCCTAAAAAATGAGAATGAGGGCTGTATGTCGAGTAATATTAGGGAGCCATTATTTATGTTGTTGCATAGTGTGAAGCGGACGATGCGCAATGCAATCCAATTAAATGATCATGCTCTGAAGTTGTTACATTTACGAGTATTAAAAATTATTGATAGTGCTGATGAGCCCGTTACGGCAAACGATATTGTGCAGAAAACATTAATTGATAAAGCGCAACTGGCTCGGTTAATCAAAGAGTTAATGTCTAATGGTTATATTGTCAAATTGGACAACACTCAGGATAAACGGAGCTATTTTTTGCAGCTCACCGCCGCAGGTGATGGAATTATGCAATTATTGTCTACTGCCGAGATTGAAATGAATGATGTAATGAAAGGGACGTTATCAGATAGTGAGATTAATGAATTTAAACGAATTGCCACGATAATGGCTGATAATTTAAATAATAATGGATAGAAGTTAGTCAATAAGGCCGTAATCACAGCCTTATTTTTTGCCGATGTAGGTTATTTGCAGGGTGTTTTGCGTTTTTGCCATTTAAACAAAATGGAATAACGCCACATGCTTTTAATGACAATAAATCCAATTAATGCGCTAATTAAACCGAGTGTTAAACAACCCACGAGAAAGGGCGGGCCGATGGTCGATAATGACGCTTCAATCCATGCCCAGCTGGCTTCAAATTGAAATGCCTGAGCTTTATGCCCTAATATTTTTGCGCCTAATAAGTACGCACCATAAAACATAATCGGCATCGTGAACGGGTTGGTTACCCAAACTAAGGCTACTGCAACAGGGAGATTGACGTTAAATAGTATGGCAAACCCTGCAGCAACGACCATTTGAAATGGCATCGGAAGCCATGCGACAAATAATCCTACCGCAAATGCCCCTGGCGCTGATTTACGATTTAACGCCCAAAGATTAGGCTTGTGCAATAATGTGCCAAACATCCGTAAATATTTATGTTCACGGAGTGTTTCTGGTTTGGGCATAAATTTTTGTATTAATTTTTTTGGCATATTTGTCGATTAATGTCTTAACTAATTCATTATGAATCGATTTATCTATGGCTTTTGCGCCTGTTCTTTATCAGCGATGTTGTGGCCTTCGCTGGCACCTATATGGTGTTTACCTATTTTATTCTTGTTTATGCTGCTTTGCCTTCGCAAAGGGCCGCTTATGGCTGGTGGTTTATTTGCAGTCATTTGGCTAAGCCTAATGTTTCATTGTCTATATATGCATCAATATGCGGAAAAATCGCAACAAATTGACTTTAAGGCGCAGATAGTATCACTAGTTAGCCAAAACAGCGACTGGATTAGTTTTGATGTGCGCGTTATTACTGAACCTGATAAAGACGGGTTTTTTGAGACTTTGGTGCTTAATAATGTGCAGCGATATTACCGATTAACATGGCAAAAGCCAGAGAAAATTGTCATTGGTGAAGTATGGCAATTTAGTGCCAAGTTAAAAGGGATTTCCAGTATCCAAAATCAGGGTGGTTTTAATCAACAAAAGCATTTTATTAGCCAACACATTATTGCTAAAGGTCGTGTTAAACAAGCCGAACGAGTTAGCTACAGTTCGTCTTTGCGTCAACAGATCATTGATGTGTCATCACCGATATTGGCACAGTATGCACAAGGCGATATTTTACGAGCGTTAATTTTTGGCGATAAAAGCCTGTTAACGCAACTTCGTTGGCAACAATTACGTCAGACCGGGTCGGGCCATCTTGTTGCTATTTCAGGTTTACATTTGTCGGTCGTTTTTGGTTTGTTTTATGGCATATTTATTGGCTTAGCTCGTTATATTTACGCTTGGCAACACTTAGGTAAACTTCAACTTGTGATGGTGCTTGCTGCATTATTCACGTTAGGTTATGGCTACTTATCTGGTTTTGCCATTGCCACTCAGCGGGCATTATTAATGTTGCTCTTGCTACTCATATTCAGTTTTATAAAGCAATTTAGCCATCATTGGGATCGGCTAGTGTATGCGCTGTTTTTTGTGCTGCTGCTTGACCCCTTTGCAACACTCGGTGCTGGGCTGTGGTTGTCGTTTGGGGCATTAGGGATCATCTTAATGTCGATTAAGTCTGATGCTAGCATTGAACAAGCAAATTTGGTTGCGGATGATATTCACCGAAACCTCAATGTACCAATGTTTTCTAAAAGCCTATTAGTGCAAAAATTCAAAGTAAGAATCAATAAAATACGTCATGGGGTGAAGGTGTTGTGGTCTATTCAATGGCGTTTAGCGTTGTTGTTAGGGTGTTTGCAAGGGATATTGTTTGGTGGTATTTCGCCTCATAGCATTTGGTTAAATATGTTGTTGGTACCTTGGTTTAGTTTAGTGGTTATCCCATTAACTATGTTGAGTTTTTGTATATGGTTATTGGCTTTGTGTGTTTTGTGGTTGGTCGGGATTGATGCCGTTACTCAACAAAACATTGGCTTAATGATATTTAATTGGGCTAATTTAAGTCTTGAGCCGTTTGATTGGCTATTACAGATAAGTGATTACTTACCATTAACCTTGCTTAAGCTAACGGAAAAAGAATTGTCTGGGTTACTGTTTTTTGCTTTAGCTATCATGCTGTTGAGTTTACGTGGTTATATACTTAATCGGCACAAATGGGGTTATAGTCTAATGGTAATCATACTTATGCTACCCATTATAATGGTTCAGTTAGTGAGCCATGACATTTTGCCTTTACTCAAAACATCACAACGGACAATGCCATGGCAGTTGCATGTTATTGATGTGGCTCAAGGTATGGCTGTGGTTTTGCAGCAAGGTCAACACGGGATTATTTATGATACCGGTGCGGCTTATGGTGAATTTAGTTACGCGCAACGTGCAATACTCCCTTTTTTGGCCAGCCGTGGGATCAATGATATTGAGTATATCGTGATAAGCCATGATGATAATGATCATGCTGGCGGATTACATGTGTTATTGGCTCAATTTCCGCACGCGACGTTAATGGCTGATTTTCCTATGGCTACATCGAGCTTGGCGGGTTTATCCCGAAACGTGCATGCCTGTGATGGTGAGTTATATTGGCGTGGTGTGCAATTAAGTTTTATTAATAATCAACTCACTAGCAGCAGTAACGATAATAACCGTTCTTGTGTGGTGAGATTGTCTGATGGACAATTTTCGGTATTGTTAACCGGCGACATTGAAGCACCACGAGAGCAGGTATTATTGGCCGCTAACACTCATATTCAGGCAGATATATTATTGGTTCCACATCATGGCAGTCGCACATCATCTACTCCCCAATTTATCGATAAGGTGAATCCGCAATTAGCTATTTTTACTGCTGGATTTTCTAATCAATATGGTTTTCCTAAACCAGATGTTGTGGCGAGGTATCAACAACGTGGCAGTGCAATATTACAGACGGGACACGTGGGCCAAATAAGCATCAGTTTTACCGATGGTGGTTATAAAGTCGCCACTTACCGTCACCAAATTGCGCCATTTTGGTATAACCGTTTGTTTAGATTTGGTGAGTCACTTAAAGCAGAGTAGAATGTCACTTATGTTTGCTAGTTAAGTATTGGATTCAATGTCAGCATCACCTAAAAATGAAATGTGGGTCGTTTTCAAGCGTTTGATGACCTATGTGGTACCCATGAAAACCATGTTTATTCTGGCTGTTCTAGGTCTTATTACCTATGGCGCAGTCGATGCAGCGTTTATCGCATTTATTAAACCTTTTATTGATGAAGGCTTTAGCCAAACGCCTACTATAGTTGCCGGTGTCGATTTACCCACTCATGGTGGTTTTAACGCGAATAAAGACATTATGTTAATGGCTCCTATTGCGGTTATTTTGATGTTTAGCTTACGTGGTGTGGCCAATTTTGTGTCGACTTATTGTGTGTCATATATGAGCGCTCAACTTATTATGGATATGCGCCAGCAAGTCTTTGAACATTATTTACGTTTGCCTGTGAGCTATATTGATCGCGAAAACAGCGGCAATTTGATTTCACGGGTTACGTTTGATACGGAACAAATTGCGCGTGCATCTGGCAGTGCACTCATTTCCATTGTTCGTGACAGCATGACCGCTATCGGTATGTTAGCCATTATGTTTTATTATTCGTGGCAATTGTCATTATGTATTTTGGTGATTGGCCCAATCATGGGCGTGGTGATCAGTATTGTGAGTAAGCGCTTTCGTAAGGTATCTAAACAAATTCAATCTGCAATGGGCGGCGTGACGGCAACTACTGAACAGATGATTAAGGGCCATAAAAACGTATTAGTGTTTGGTGGCCAAAAAACAGAAGTAGAGCGTTTCTTTCAAGTTAACGACCGTAATCGTTACCAAAATATGAAGTTAGCGGTTGCTCAATCAATCAGCCAACCGCTTATTATGGTGATTGGCTCTTTTGCATTGGCTTTTGTGTTGTATGCGGCCACTTGGGATAGCATGAAAACGGATTTAACCGCGGGAACATTTGCGGCTATTTTAGGTGCTATGTTAGCCATGTTACAACCGATTAAAAACTTAACCCGGGTTAATGCAGAATTTCAACGTGGGATTGCAGCTTGTACAACAGTGTTCGAACTATTAGATACCGCTCCTGAGCCTGATAATGGACCATTTTGTATCGATCGCGTTCAAGGAAAGTTGACCTTTGATAATGTGACATTTACCTATCCAGGGCAAGATAAACCGGCATTGAATGGCATTGATTTTGAGGTTAAACCAGGCAAGACTATTGCGCTTGTTGGTCGCTCTGGTTCGGGTAAATCCACTATTGCTAGTTTGATTACTCGTTTTTATGGCGGCTTATCAACCGGTGATATTCGCCTCGACGACACCAGTATTTATGATTACCAACTCAAATCATTGCGCAATCAAGTGGCTCTTGTGTCGCAACAAGTCACATTATTTAATGACACCATTGCCAATAATATTGCTTATGCCTATCCAGGAGAAGTGACTCGCGAACAAATTGTTCGTGCAGCAGAGCTAGCCTATGCGATGGAATTTATTGAGACTCTACCAGAAGGGCTAGACACTCAAGTGGGTGAAAATGGTGTGTTGCTGTCTGGCGGTCAACGCCAACGTATCGCTATTGCTCGTGCGATGCTTCGCGATGCGCCGGTACTCATTTTAGATGAAGCAACCTCTGCCCTAGATACTGAATCAGAAAAAGCGATTCAAAAAGGCTTAGACAATTTACGCCATAACCGCACTTCCATTGTGATTGCACATCGTTTATCTACGATTGAAAGTGCAGATGAGATTTTGGTTATCGATCAAGGCCGGGTTGTTGAGCGTGGTAATCACAGCGAGTTAATTGCACAAGCTGGAATTTATGCCAACCTTTATCAAATGCAGTTTAGCCAATAATGATTGAGCGTTTGTGATGCAACAGTTTATACATCGCATTTGGTACCAAGGCCATCAGGCCAAGTGGTTTCTATTGCCGTTATCTGGTTTATTTTGGTTAATATCCACTATTAGACGAGCCCTATTCCGTTATGGATTTAAGCATGCACAAGTGTTGCCTGTACCCGTAATTGTTGTTGGCAATATAACGGCAGGCGGAAGTGGTAAAACCCCAACCGTTATTTATTTAATTGAGCTGTTACGACAACATGGCTATAAACCTGGTGTAATAAGCAGAGGTTATGGGGTTAATATTGATGGTGTTAAGGCCGTTGATGTTAATGCTAAAGCCTGCGAAGTGGGTGATGAACCCGCTATGATTGTGGCTCGTACTCAAGTGCCTATGGTTGTCGGTGCTAGTAGAATTACCGCGGCTCAAACATTAATAACTCGCTTTGATGTTGATGTCATTATCAGTGATGATGGCTTACAGCATTATGCATTAGGCCGCGATATTGAAATTGCATTAGTGGATGGTGAGCGACGTTATGGTAATCGTTGCTTGTTACCTGCAGGACCATTGCGGGAAGGGTTGTGGCGATTAAACTCTGTCGATTTTGTTATCAATAATGGCGGGCCACATCATCATGGTGAAGTGTTAATGGAACTTGCACCAGCGCCACTATGTCAGGTCGATATTAACCTACACGATCAGTTTAATCAGCAATACAGTGTCGTTGTAATGGCGGGCATTGGGAACCCACAACGTTTTTTTAATAGTATTAGCCAGTTAGGCTATAAAGTAGTACAAACCGTTGAGTTTGCAGACCACCAAGCATTTGACCACAAGCAATTAAGTGACTTATCCGTACATCATTCATTATTAATGACTGAAAAAGATGCGGTTAAGTGTCGCGATTTTGCACAATCAAACTGGTGGTATTTACCCGTAAATGCGAAGCTTAACCCAGAATTTGATCACGCATTGTTGAGCCAATTACTACAAGTGGCTCAAACTAAAAAAGGATTGTCTCATGGCATTTGATAAAAAGTTACTCGAAATTGTGGCCTGCCCAGTATGCAAAGGGAAGCTAGAATATGACAAAGAATCACAACAGTTGATCTGTAAGTTTGATAAGTTAGCTTACCCCATTACTGAAGGCATTCCGGTGTTGCTGGAAAATCGCGCAACGGCGCTGGTGACAGAGTAACTCATTTGTCGCTTTTTTGAGTAAGAATAACAAAGCGCCCGGAAGGGTAATGCCGTTCACTTAAGGTGAGCGGCACTTTTTCTTTTTGCTACCGGATACTTGTTTTTACTGACTTTTAAGCAGCGTGGATAACTCCTCTCTCGCTTGCCTTCTAACTTAAATTGTTTGGCATT
>NZ_JBSQBN010000068.1:0-24414 GCF_053850585.1 Shewanella sp. A22 | reverse complement strand
CTCAGGTATTCCACTTCTGTGTTACATCGATTTAAAAGGGAACACCATTTCTACATCAATGTGCCTTGAATTGAAAAACCTGAGAGACTCTGAACTGACCAGATATTTAATGAGATTGGTATAATATGCTACGCAAGTTTACAGTTCGAAATAGCTAATCAGAACTAGCATCTAAAAAGTTCATTGTTCAATAATTACTGTTGTGGTCAAGTAAAACTGTTAACAAAGTATGATCTCGCCCTGCCACGATCATAATGATAAAGTTGGCACTTTAGCCGCTTTTAGAAAGATGTAAATAGTATCTTTAACACCTTAATTAACCTCAACTCGGGTTAAGAAGTGGGATATGCAAGGTAAAATGACAATATATTGCTGACCTACTCACACCTTATCAATCGGAACACAAAGGCAAAGCTGAATCGTCGAGATAAAAAACAACAAAGGATCGCCGCTATAAAAAATCCCGCTAAAAGCGGGATGTTATTAACTAACCCGAACCCATAAACCCGTTATATAAACACGGCTTGAAATGTCTCATCCATAATGGCTAGGCCTGCATCAATTTGTACATCTGGCGCAGTTAACGGCACCAGAACTCGAATAACGTTGCCGTAAGTACCACAAGACAACAAAATCAAACCTCGATCGCGAGCTTCAGCTAAAATCTTACCGCTGTATTGCGGCGCAGGTTCACCGTCTTCCATTAGTTCAATAGCGATCATTGCGCCTAACCCACGCACATCTGCAATTTGCGGATATTTAGCCTGCATATCAATTAAAGCCGACTTAAGCTTATTACCAACCTCATTAGCTCTAGCCAGTAACTGTTCTTCTTCAAACACTTCAATCACTGCTAATGCCGCAGCACAGGCAATAGGGCTACCACCATAAGTGCCGCCTAAACCTCCTGCGGTTACTGCATCCATAATTTCCGCTTTACCCGTAATGCCAGATAGTGGGAAACCACCAGCAATCGACTTAGCAAAAGTGGTAATATCTGCCGAAACACCCATTTGCTCCATGGCAAAAAAGGTCCCCGTACGACCTGCACCAGTTTGAACTTCGTCAGCAATTAACACTATGCCATGATTGTCACATAACTCACGTAAACGCTTCATAAACGATGGTGTGACAGCGTAAAAACCACCTTCACCTTGCACTGGCTCTAAAATAATTGCGGCTATGTCAGCAGGCTCTGCATCATTTTTAAAAATACGTTCAATGGATGCAATTGAATCATCTTCAGAGACCCCATGCATTTCGCAAGGGAATTCAGCGCGAAACACATTGGCAGACATTAAGCCCATACCTTTACTGTATGGCGCAACTTTACCAGTTAAGGCCAATGCGGCCATCGTGCGACCGTGATATCCCGAGGTAAATGCTATCACTCCAGCACGCTTGGTATAAGCTCGAGCCACTTTAACGGCATTTTCAACCGCTTCAGAGCCACTGGTAAATAAAGCCGTTTTTTTAGCAAAATCACCAGGGACTAAATGATTAAGCTTTTCGCAGACGGCAATATAACTTTCGTAACCCAACACCATAAAGCACGTGTGTGAAAATGCATCTAACTGCGCCGCAACCGCAGCTTTAACTTTAGGGTGTAAATGCCCTGTATTGAGTACTGCAATACCACCGGCAAAGTCGATGTATTCTCGGCCTTCAACATCCCATACAGTGGCGTTTTCAGCACGTTCAGTAAAAATCGGGTGAATTTGTCCTACACCTTGAGCCACTGCCGCTTGGCGACGTGCCATTAGTCCATCATTTGTTTTAGTCATAGCCCCACCCTCTTAAACTGACATGCAGATATATTTCATCTCAAGGTATTCGTCGATACCAAATTTAGAACCTTCGCGGCCCAATCCTGATGATTTAATGCCACCAAAAGGCGCAACTTCTGTCGAGATTAATCCGGTATTCACCCCCACCATACCGTATTCAAGCGCTTCTGCGACTTTGTAGACCAATGAAATATCACGACCATAAAAGTATGCAGCCAAACCAAATTCAGTGTCATTTGCCTGTTTAATCACGTCATCAACTGAGTCGAATTTAAACAGCGGCGCTAACGGACCAAACGTCTCTTCTTTGGCCACCAGCATCGATTTTTCAACATCACGTAAAATGGTCGGTTCAAAGAAAAAACCACCTAAGCTATGGGCATGACCGCCAGTCACCACGCTAGCCCCTTTTGCAACGGCATCGGCTAAATGACGTTGTACTTTAGCGACGGCATCGGCATTAATTAAAGGGCCTGTGGTTACGCCATCTTCTATACCATTACCGACATTGAGTTTCGTAACCGCTGCGGCAAACTTTTGCGTGAATTGCTCATACACGCCCGCTTGCACATAAATGCGATTAGCACACACACAGGTTTGGCCGGCATTGCGATATTTAGCAATCATGGCACCTTCGACTGCGGCATCAACATCGGCATCATTAAAGACAATAAAAGGGGCATTACCGCCCAATTCAAGTGACAATTTTTTAAGGGTTGGCGCGCATTGCTCCATCAGCTTAATGCCAACAGCAGTTGAACCAGTAAACGATAACTTACGCACAATAGGGCTTGTGCATAAAACATTGCCAATGGCAATTGCATCACCAGTAATCACACTAAATACCCCAGCTGGAATACCCGCACGATGGGCAAGCTCTGCTAAAGCTAATGCGGTAAACGGTGTTTGCGGTGCAGGTTTAACCACCATAGTACAACCGGCTGCTAATGCAGGCCCCGCTTTACGGGTAATCATTGCTGCGGGGAAATTCCATGGAGTAATTGCCGCCGTTACGCCAACAGGTTGCTTGATGACTGTCAGTCTTTTATCGGCTTGGTGCCCAGGAATCGTTTCGCCATAAATACGTTTCGCTTCTTCGGCAAACCATTCAATAAACGAAGCGGCATAAGTCACCTCACCTCGCGCTTCTGCCAAGGGCTTGCCTTGTTCGGTGGTCATCATCAACGCTAGGTCTTCAGCATTTTCATGCATCAACTCAAACCAACGTCGTAGCTTTTGGCTGCGCTCTTTTGCAGTAAGGGCCCGCCATGCTGGTAACGCATTATTGGCTGCCGTAATAGCGGCTGCGGTTTCTGCTTTGCCCATAACAGGCACATAGCCGATGATATCTTGGGTGGCTGGGTTGGCTATCGCAACAGTTTCACCACTGTTAGCACTTACCCATAGACCATCGATATAACATTGCTCATGCAATAAGCTTGGATCATGTAAAATCACAATGCGCTCCTACTAATTCAAAAAATCATTCAGTTAATGTTCTGTTGATAACCCATTGGTTATCTTGACATAAAACTAAATGCCAAATTTGTCACGTAACGTGTAATACCAAGCACCTAAGGCACTAAACGGAACACGCAGAGCATGACCACCTGGAAAAGGGTAATGTGGTAATGCGGCAAAAGCATCAAAACGTGTGGCTTGACCATTGAGCATTTCGGCAATTAATTTACCCGCTAAATGAGTATAGGTAACCCCGTGACCACTACAGCCTTGGGAATAATAAATATTGTGCCCAATACGGCCGACTTGTGGCAGACGCGACAAGGTCATTAAAAAGTTACCGGTCCAAGCATAATCAACTTTAACGCCTTTTAGCTGCGGAAATGTCTTTAATAGTTTAGGCATAATTAAGGCTTCAACGTTGGCGGGATCACGAGCACCGTACACAACACCACCACCAAAAATAAGGCGTTTATCGCCTGATAGACGATAATAATCCAATAAATAATTACAGTCTTCTACACAATAATCTTGCGGCAATAAGCTTGCAGCTATTTCATCGCTCAACGGTTCTGTTGTAATCACTTGGGTACCACAAGGCATTGATTTAGCTTGTAGCTCTGGCAGTAGTTTACCCAAATAGGCATTACCCGCCACGACCACAAATTTACACTTCACTTGCCCGTGCGCAGTGTGCACAATCGGTGACTCACCATCATCAACTTTAGTGACCGCGGAATCTTCAAATATCAGCCCACCAAGCGACTCCACCGCACGGGCTTCACCTAATGCAAGATTAAGCGGGTGAATATGACCACCGCTTTTATCCAGCAGCCCGCCAACATATAAGTCGGTATTAACCACATTTCGAATGCCATCTTGATCAAGCATTTCTAAATGATTGTTATGGCCATGGGCTTCCCATAGCTTTTTTTGCGATTGTAAATGGCCCATTTGTTTTGCGTTCATTGCCGCAAACACACCACCATCTTTTAAATCGCAATCAATGTTATATTTGGCAATGCGATCGCGAATAATCTGCCCGCCTTCAAAGGCCATTTGCCCAAATAACTTGCCTTGCTCTTTGCCAACGACTTTTTCGATGCTGTCGATGTCGCGGCTGAATGAATTGACAATTTGTCCACCGTTACGACCAGACGCCCCCCAACCAATACGAGCCGCTTCTAAGATCACCACTTTCATGCCGCTCTCTAATAAATGCAACCCTGATGACAATCCTGTGTATCCCGCACCAATGATACAAACATCGGTTTCTATTGAAGATTCTAAGCGAGGGCGTTCGACTTTATCATTGGCCGACGCAGCATAATATGAACTAGCGTGAGGTGTGGCGGACATAGCGCTTCCTTTATAGTTTCAAACGAAATCCAACTAACTAATCGTACACTTAAGCAAATTTAAACACTAGCAATTAAAACGTAATTTTTGACACTTTGTAGAATATATTTAACACCACAGGTAAGTGTATTGCTAAAAAAAGCCACACTTAACAGCATGGCTTTACAAGGTCATCTTGCAGTTTATTACTCCATCGCTTCTTTATTCTTTCGCTCTGAACGACGAGCCAAGTACCATGACAAGAATGCCACCAATGACACACTTAAAATAATAATGGTCGCCAGCGCATTAATCTTAGGTGACACACCTAAACGTACCGACGAGAACACCACCATAGGTAGAGTGGTTGCGCCGGGTCCAGAAGCAAAGCTGGCAATCACTAAATCATCTAAAGACAAACTAAATGACAAAAACCAACCAGCAATTAACGCTGGTGAAATCATTGGCACTGTGATTAAGAAGAATGTTTTTAGTCGCGTTGCACCTAAGTCCATAGCCGCTTCTTCAATTGATAAGTCCAATTCACGTAACCTTGACGACACAACAACAGCAACATAGGCAGCACAAAAGGTTGAATGTGCAATCCAAACAGTTAACATGCCGCGTTCTGCTGGCCAACCAATGAGATCGGCCATTTCCACAAACAATAATAGTAATGACAAACCCGTGATCACCTCAGGCATAACCAAAGGTGCGGTGATCATGTTAGACAAGGTTAACTTCGCCCATGAGCGACGAAAACGAGTCATCACAAACGCAGCCATAGTGCCAATAATGACCGCCATGGTGGCGCTATAAAAAGCAATGCGTAAACTGGTCCAAACCGCGCCAAGGATCTGGTCGTCTTGAAACAGTTCGCCGTACCATTTTGGTGAAAACCCACCCCATACCGTGACCAATTTTGATTCATTAAACGAATAAATAATCAAAATAAACATTGGCGCATACAAAAACAACAAGCCGAACCACAGCATCACTTTAGAGAAACTCAAATTCTTCATACATCGTTCTCCATATCTCGTGACTGATAGCGGTGGAATAAGGTAATAGGGATAATTAATAGTGCTAACATCACAATCGCGAGTGATGAAGCCACTGGCCAATCGCGGTTATTAAAGAACTCTTGCCACAATACTTTACCAATCATTAATGAATCTGGGCCGCCCAATAATTCGGGGATAACAAATTCACCAACTGCAGGAATAAACACCAACATGGAGCCCGCAACCACACCGCCCATCGATAAAGGCAAGGTAATTTTCCAGAAGGTATTGATACTGCTAGAACCTAAATCAGAAGCCGCTTCGAGTAAGCTTAAATCTAATTTAACTAAGGTGGCATATAACGGTAAAACCATAAATGGCAAATAAGCGTAAATAATCCCGATATACACCGCAAAATTAGTGTTTAACATTTGAATAGGTTCAGATATCACCCCTAACCACGTTAAGACGTTATTGATTAAACCGTTGTTACTTAAAATCCCCATCCATGCATAAATACGGATTAAAAATGACGTCCATGACGGCAGCATCACGAGTAACAAAAACACGGTTTGTAATCGAGCGGGCGCTCTTGCAATGGCATACGCCATCGGAAAACCTAAAATCAAACACCCAAGCGTGGCCACAAAAGCCATTTTTAACGATGTTAAATAAGCCATGTAATACATTGAGTCTTGGAGCAATAATAAATAATTGCCCAAATTCAGTGCAATATTTAACACCTCATCAATATAGGTAAATGTGGCTTCGTAAGGCGGAATTGCTATAGCCGCAGTAGAAAAACTCAGCTTTAATACAATGGCAAACGGTAAGGCAAAAAACATCAATAACCACAGGTAGGGTACCCCCATGGTGAAATATCGACCCTTGATCAATTTCAATGGATTCTTCATGAGTTTAATACAACCCCGCTGCTGTCTTCCCAACTGATGTAAACCTCGTCTTCCCATGTAGGGTGGTCGGCGCGGCGTTCGCGGTTAATCATAGAACATTGAACAATTTGGTTGTTGTTAAGCTTAATGTAATACACTGATAACCCACCAAGATAAGCGATATCATGCACGACACCATGAGCCCAGTTATAGTCACTTTCGGGCTTCTCACGGGTAATAATGGTTTTTTCAGGGCGAAGTGCCAGAAATACATTTTTGTTTTCTAAGCTAGTTGAAATACCGTGACCAATATAAAACTGCTGCGATAACGTTGGCGATTTAATAATGGCGTGGTCAGCTTCGTCTTCAATGATTTCACCTTCAAATAAGTTCACCGTACCAATAAACTCAGCAACCATGCGGCTGGCTGGCGACTCGTAAATGTCCATAGGGCTGCCTGTTTGGGCTATCCAACCCTCATGCATAATAGAAATTCGGCCCGCCATAGTCATGGCTTCTTCTTGGTCGTGGGTTACCATGACGCAGGTTACGCCAACAGCTTCTAAAATATCGACCACTTCTAACTGCATTTGGGTACGCAGCTTTTTGTCTAACGCGCCCATTGGCTCATCAAGCAGAAGTAATTTAGGGCGTTTAGCTAACGAGCGGGCTAATGCAACACGCTGACGTTGTCCACCCGATAACTGATGCGGTTTACGTTTACCGTATTTTTCCATGTGCACCAGTTTAAGCATTTCTTTTACACGCACCGCAATATCGGCTTTAGGCATTTTGTCTTGCTTGAGACCAAAGGCAATATTTTGCTCAACAGTCATATGTGGAAACAAGGCATAAGACTGGAACATCATATTTATAGGGCGTTCGTAAGGTGGCATATCAGTAATATCAACACCATCAAGAAAAATGCGCCCTTCCGTTGGCTTTTCAAAACCCGCTAACATACGCAATAAGGTTGATTTACCTGAGCCAGAGCCGCCCAGTAAAGCAAATATTTCACCACTGTTTATGGTTAATGATACGTCGTCAACTGCACGTACATCATCGAAAAGCTTGCTTACTCGATCAATCTTAAGCAGTACTTTATCTTGCGTCTTTGTTGTTGGTTTATTGATGACGCCCGAGGTGTTTACCATAATACTGCTCCGCCTTTTGGAGTATGTGTACCACAACAGAACAGCCTGTTTTAGGGTACACGTAACAATGTGCTAAATAACAATCTGCTAAAGTGGCTAAATTAGCCAATAAATACATTAATACCGTTAAGACAAATAGGACGGCCAATCGCCCTATTTGTCAGTAAGTTAGGTTATTGGCCTGACTTTACTTTGGTCCATGCACGTGTCACAACACGTTGGATCTTCATTGGACGAATATCGCCAATGTACAACTTATCAATTACCGATTGTGGTGGGTAAATGGCTGGGTCGTTACGAATGGCTTCATCGACAAGAGCTTGCGCTGGTACGTTAGGGTTAGCGTAAGCAACATAGTTACTAATTGGTGCAATCACTTCTGGGCGAAGTAGATAGTTAATCAATTTATGCGCGTTATCTACGTTAGTGGCATCTTTTGGGATGGCTAACATATCAAACCATAAGTTTGCGCCTTCTTTAGGGATAGAATAACCAATCTTGTTACCGTTACCCGCTTCATCGGCTCGTGCTGCTGCTTGGAATACGTCACCAGAAAAACCAAATGCCACACAGATATCACCGTTGGCTAAATCAGAGATATAACGCGATGAATGGAAGTAAGTAATGTAAGGACGTACTTTTTCCAATACTTCTGCGGCTTTTTCATAATCAGCTACATTTTTACTGTTAGGATCTAAACCAAGATAAATCAGTGCTTGGGGTAACATGTCGTCGGCAGAATCCAGCATAGAGAAACCACAAGTACCAATTTTTTCAGCATATTTAGGATTAAAAATAAGCTCTAAAGAATCAAATGGCGCATCCTCACCTAACACTGCTTTAACTTTGTCGATGTTGTAACCAATCCCGTTGGTCCCCCACAAGTAAGGAATGGCATGTTCATTTGCCGGATCGGCTTTTTGCAGCTGCTTCATTAAGTCAGGCTTTAAGTTGGCATAATTAGTCAACTTAGCACGATCCAACTTCTGGAAAGCACCGGCTTTAATTTGCTTGGCTAAAAAATGGTTTGATGGCACTACAATGTCGTAACCGCTGCGGCCAGACAATAGTTTTGCTTCTAACACTTCATTACTATCAAATAGATCATAAATAACGCGAATACCGGTTTCTTTTTCGAAATTGGCTAATGTATCTTCGGCGATATAATCTGACCAGTTATACATTTTGACCACTTCCTCGGCCTGAATTGCAGCACTTGAAAACACACTTGCTGTAATGAGGGCCAATGTGGATAGTTTGTTGAGTAGCTTCATACTTTCTCCCTTTTGGATAATGGTCAGAATGGTACTGACATTCGTTTTTTCGCCAGCAATACCAGCGTGTAAAATCTTCTTTCTATTGAAAGAAATTATCCAATGCTACAACTTAACTATGCATCGGTATGATTACAGCAACGGTATACGCTCCCATAATTTTGCGGATTTTATCAAAAACATTTTTGATTACTAGATACCAACAATGCAATTGGTTAAAAAATCACTATTTTAAAATATTCATTCATCACAAAAATGGCATTACTTTGCCTGAACATACTGATAAGTGTCGTTCAGCGCTTGTGTCGCCTTGGCCACTAGCTCATCAATTTCACTGTGACTTATCGTCAATGGTGGTGAAATAATCATGGTGTCACCAACCGAACGCATCACCAATCCATGCTCAATACAGGCATCGCGGCAATAAGTACCCGCACCAACGCTTGAATCAAAACGTTGTCGCAAAGATTTATCGTTAACTAACTCAATGGCCGCAACTAGCCCAATACCACGCACTTCCCCCACCAATGGATGTTGAGCCAATGCTTGTAAGCGTGACTGTAAATAAGGTGAGGTATCATTAGCCACACGCTCAACGAGGTGCTCTTGCTCAATAATACGAATATTTTCCAGTGCCGCTGCTGCGGCGACAGGATGGCCGGAATAGGTAAAACCATGGGTAAATTCGCCACAGTCTTGCTTGATCACATCAGCGACTTTGTCTGACACAATTACCCCCCCCATTGGCACATAACCAGAGGTCATCCCTTTAGCAATAGAGATCAAATCAGGCTGTAAATCAAAGTATTCAGCAGCGAACCACTTTCCGGTCCTGCCAAAGCCACTGATCACCTCGTCAAGAATGAATAAAATATCGTACTTAGCCAAAATACGGTTAATTTCGGGCCAGT
Organism: Shewanella sp. A22; assembly: GCF_053850585.1. Taxonomy (NCBI): domain Bacteria; kingdom Pseudomonadati; phylum Pseudomonadota; class Gammaproteobacteria; order Alteromonadales; family Shewanellaceae; genus Shewanella; species Shewanella sp. A22. Next base: position 14,592 of record NZ_JBSQBN010000068.1, on the reverse strand, counting down.
AAGTTGAAGGAGGAATGATCACCCCACCAGCGCCTTGAAACGGCTCAGCAATAAACGCTGCGACATTATCTACACCCAACTCAATAATTTTTGCTTCAAGCGCTTGAGCCGTTTGCAAGCCAAACTCTGCTGGTGATAAACCATTAGCGTCGTTGTACCAATAAGGTTGTGCAATATGAACCACACCAGGTATAGGTAAATCACCTTGTTCATGCATACCCGACATGCCACCTAAACTCGCTCCGGCAACGGTAGACCCATGGTACGCATTCTCGCGGCTAATGATGGTTTTCTTATTGGGTTTGCCTTTAAGATCCCAATAACGTCTCACCATACGTAAATTGGTATCATTAGCTTCTGAACCGGACCCAGTAAAAAACACATTATTCATATGTGCAGGTGCAAGTGAGGCTATCTTTTGAGCCAACTCAATAGCTGGAGGATGCGAACACTGAAAAAAACTATTATAAAAGGGCAGTTGCTGCATTTGCTTACTTGCAGCATCAACAATGGATTGACGACCGTAACCCACGTTAACGCACCATAAACCCGCCATGGCATCGAGCAGCTTATGGCCCATGATGTCCCACAAGTAAACCCCTTCGGCACGTTCAATGACACGGGTGCCCTTTTGTGCTAATCCTTTTGAGTCAGTAAATGGGTGGATAAAATGCTGCTTATCCGCCGCTTGTAAGCGGTCTAGCTCTTGCTGCTGGCTTGTTAATTGGCTTTGCATACTTATATCCCATTCAAGCAGATAGCAAAAACAACGTCTCGGCTATCTGTTTATCCACACCGCTTGAGCACTACATCAATATGTGCACTCATACCCTTTATACTGCGAGTGATTTGCTTTATACCGTTAGCAGCAAAAACTCACGTTCCCAAGAACTCACAACACGACGGAAATTCTCAAGTTCAGCTTGTTTTACCGCCACAAAAGCCGTAGTAAACGACTGGCCTAAATACTCAATACAGGCTTCACTTTCTTGCATTGCCATTAACGCTTCTTCTAATGTTACTGGTAAGTAGTTTTCGTTATTTGTCCGGCTCTCATTGGCGCGCCCAGTAACCGGTGTCGACGGACGTAAGTTTTTATCCATACCAATAAAACCACATAATAAGCTGGCCGCAATGGCTAAATAACAATTTGAGTCGGCACCAGGAATGCGGTTTTCAATACGACGATTTTGCGGTGATGATTCAGGAATACGCAAACCACAGGTGCGGTTTTCTACACCCCACTCTAGATTTACTGGTGCTGATGTTCCCGGTAAAAAACGGCGGAATGAGTTAGCATTAGGTGCCATTAACGGTAACAATTCAGGAATGTAAGTCTGTAAACCAGCAATGTAATTTAAAAATAACTGGCTTTGGGTTCCATCTTCTTTAGTGAAGATATTTTTACCTGTTTTTTTATCAATAATACTTTGATGAATATGCATGGCGCTACCGGGTTCATCGGTAACAGGTTTTGCCATAAAAGTGGCACACACATCATGCTTTAAGGCGGCTTCCCTTAAGGTACGTTTAAATACAAAAACTTGGTCAGCAAGGGCGAGAGGATTGCCATGGCTAAAGTTAATTTCCATTTGTGCAGGACCATCTTCATGGATCAAGGTGTCGATATCTAAACCTTGGGCTTCACACCAATCGTACATATCTTCAAACAATGGGTCGTATTCATTTGCAGCATCAATCGAAAATGACTGACGCCCTGCCTCAGGACGCCCAGAGCGGCCGATAGGCGGCTTAAGCGGTAAATCATGGTCGTCAGAACGCTTAGTAAGATAAAACTCCATTTCTGGCGCAATAACAGGCTCCCAACCTTTATCGTCATAAAGTTTAAGGACTTTTTTCAACACATTACGGGCAGATAACTCAATAGGGTTACCCATACGGTCATAGCAATCATGGATCACCTGAGCGGTAGCCTCAACAGTCCACGGCAACATGAACACGGCATTTTCGTCTGGAACACACACAAAATCGATATCGGCATCATCTAATAAAGAGTAAAAAACATCATCATTAATGTAATCACCGGTAACAGTTTGGAGCAGCACGCTCTCAGGTAAACGCATCCCCTTCTCTGACACAAACTTATCCACTGGTGCAATCTTGCCACGCGCGATACCAGTCAAATCACTAATAACACATTCAACTTCGGTAATTTTATTGTCTTTTAAAAAAGCGATTAACTTATCCATTTCTTATCTCACTTGTGTTGCCGCATGATGTCTACAAGCCTGGCCGAAAGCCTCGAAAATAGCAGTGTAGAATGCATTTTCGGTTACTTTCCATTCAGGATGCCACTGGACACCTAATGCAAAATTTTTCGCATTTTTCACTGAAAATGCTTCGATTAATCCGTCCGGAGCAAATGCTTCTGGCTGTAACCCATTACCTAGACGCTCCACGCCTTGAGTATGAACAGAGTTTACCTCTGCAGTGTCACAGCCCCATGCATCGTGAAGAAGTCCGCCAGCAACAAGATTAACCTGATGCGATAAACCATATTGCACATCTAATGGTGCATACTTATCTTCTCTGTGTTCAATAAATGTGCCAACCTCGTGCAGTTTTTGATACAAGCTGCCACCATAAACCACATTCATTTCCTGAAAACCTCGGCAAATGCCTAACACCGGGATACCCGCCTCAATAGCGGCTTTAATTAACGGCAACGTTGTTGCATCGCGTTTAGGGTCATGATGGGTGCCGGCTTCACTTGGAAGGCCTTGGTAATGATGAGGTTCAACGTTTGATGGCGACCCAGTAAACAGAATGCCATCTAAGCGAGAAAGCAAATCTTTAGTCGGTATCTCCCCCCCTAAAGACGGGATAATTAACGGAAATCCTTTGGCACCATTAACCACACTTAGCAAATACTTTTCGCCCACTATGTTAAATGGATGTAGGCCTATTTGCTGATTGCATGCAACAACCCCAATGAGGGGAAGACTTGATTGAGACATATCTCACCTTTGGCAAAGATTGTGATGAACCTATCGTTTACGTGTTCATTTTTTCACACACTACACGGAATTTTTTAGCTAGGCAAGAGGATAACGGCTGATTAAAATAACTTTTCAAAAAATAAAAATAAAACATTATTAAAACAAAGTGATAACTTTAATTGTGTGGCGTTATTGAAAAAAACGCATGGTGAATAAGTTATGCTGCATCACGGGGTTTATGCGCCAAAATGGGGAGACAAATGCACAATAAAAGGGAGTTCATTGCTTTATATTATTTACACAAAGCAATGAAATACTGATAGAAGGTCAATAGTCACGGTGAATAAAGGTGCAATAGAAGCAATTGATGTGAATAACATCAAGTAAAACGGTGAGAAAAAGCAATATGAATTAGCCTTTATTATCTTTTCTGCGGCTATTGTTGGGTGAATATTGCACGCCAACCCAATGTAATTAACGCCACATATTTTTGTTTATTAAATACTTATTATCTACCAAGGTGAACGTATATTAAAAATCAGCTGGGGTTGTCGCGCTCACTAAACGACAGGGTTCATCAAAGGGATTACGAAAGCGGTGTGGTTGTTCACTATTAAAATAATAACTGTCACCTTTTTCCAAAATAAACACTTCTTCGCCAACAGTCACTTCGAGCTTGCCTTCAACTATCATACCGCCTTCTTCGCCCTCATGTTGAAGCATTTCAGCACCGGTATCTGAATTAACTGGATATGTTTCACTCATTAACGACATGGCACGGCTTGGATAATCGCGACCAATTAATTTATAAACTAAATCGCCAGTACCGATGTCGAGCAATTCATTGGCACGATAAACCACTTTTTGATCACCAATCGATCCATCGTCAATTGAGAAAAAATCCACCAACGACATGGGAATACCTGCCAAGACTTTTTTTAATGAGCTAACAGATGGGCTTACACTGTTTTTCTCAATCATTGAAATTGTGCTGTTGGTAACCCCTGCACGCTTGGCCAACTCACGTTGAGATAACCCTTTCAATTTGCGTACTGCTTTTAGGTTTGCACCAATGTCCAAATTCGTTCTCCTAAATAGTGTTAAAAAATAACAAAACTAAGTGTTGTAGATTATTAACACATTTACAACACTCAATACTAATTAATCACGATAACATGCATATATCAAAGGAATTGTATTTTACATCAAATGAGTGTTAAATAAAATGCACACTTAAAGGGCATTCATGCTCAGTCACTCATTTGTTTTCACGTTATAGTTATCCGTTTAATCAATCGCTTGGAGTCATCATGCTAGCCAGATCCCCCATTCATAGCCAACACTATCCAGACTCCTTTTATGTTGCGAGTGCAAATACGTTATTCACCCACCCAAAACTAACTGAACATATCAAGGTTGACGTGTGTATTGTCGGCGGGGGATACAGTGGTATCAACACAGCCATCGAGCTCAGGCAACGTGGGTACAGCGTTGTATTACTCGAAGCAAAACGCATTGGTTGGGGAGCATCTGGCCGTAACGGCGGAGAGTTAATTCGTGGTATAGGACATGATGCCACCCAATTCCGCAAAGAAATTGGTGATGAAGGCGTAAAAGCAATACAACAAATGGGCTTTGAAGCCGTTGATATTGTGACACAGCGAATAGCCGAACATAACATAGACTGCGACTTACAAATGGGTTATTGCGACTTAGCCGTCAAACCAAGGCACATGGATGAACTGGCCGCAGAATATCAAGACCTAAAATCTCAAGGCTATCAAAAACCGATAACCTTATTAAATAAATCGCAAATCAGCGAAGTGATTGGCTCAGATTTTTACCAAGGCGCATTAGTCGATATGGGCAGTGGTCATTTACATCCGCTCAATTTAGCATTAGGTGAAGCCCGAGTTGCGCGCGAGTTGGGAGCACAATTATTTGAATACAGCGCCGCCGAAAAAATCATTAAAGGTGACAAACCTAAAGTCATTACTGCAGAAGGTGAAGTAACCTGTGATTATCTCGTATTGGCAGGCAATGGTTATATTGGCAATACATTATCCCCATTCCTTGGTGGAAAAGTGCTCCCAACAGGCACTTATTTATTAGCCACAGAGCCATTAACCGAACAACAATGTGCCAGTATCATTCCGCAGAACATGGCATTTGCCGACATGAGAGTTGCCTTAGATTACTTTCACTTATCCGCCGATCGCCGTTTATTATTTGGTGGTTTATGCACTTACTCTGGTAAAGATCCAAAAGACATTGAAGCAGAACTAAGACCTAACCTTGAAAAAGTGTTCCCACAACTCAAAGGCATAAAAATTGATTACCAATGGGGCGGCATGATGGGCATTGGAGCCAACCGTATGCCACAAATAGGCCGTTTGCCTGATGCAACTAACATCTATTTTGCCCAAGCGTATGCTGGCCATGGAGTGAATGCCACACACATGGCGGCAAGGTTAATAGCAGAAGCCATTAGCCAACAATCACAACGTATTGATGTATTTAACAACATTAAGCACATGACCTTCCCTGGCGGCCCCATGTTGCGCTCGCCATTGCTTGCTGCAGGTATGTTGTACCACAGAATGAAGGATTGGCTTTAGCGTGATATCACATTGACGGTAAATCAACCGCAAACGAGAATGCTAACATGTTGTTTAAGCCAATTAAATGGGACATCCACCACGCCAAACAACACTTAGCTTAAAGGTAAAGGTACTGTTATGAGCAGTACCTTTACTGGTATAGCTAGTAGTTATATTTTAGATATACCCAAAAACTGCGGCCTTTTTGGTAAGGATTAGAAGACGATGTGTCAGTATGAGGCAAAGCTTCAAAAAGGTTATTCACTTTTGCTTCAATGGTTGCATTGTGATTGGCTGAATCAAGTACTTTGTAACTGACATTTAAATCGACCTCAGTGTATGCCTTACGAGTTACTTCGGCATAAATATCATATGCTTCATTATCGATGTCGATATTATCGTTCGTGTCAGAAAGAGCTTGATACTCTCCACGATAATGAACAGAAACATAAGTTGTCAGGCGATCACTTAACCAGTTTGCCCCCCACGATGCCGACAACTTAATTGGTGCTGCATAGTTTTGACGTCCACTGATATCGTAAACTTCCGACATACTAATTATGCGGCCATCGTAGTAAACAAAATCAAAATCGTCTTCAACAGGATCGAAGCTGCTATCAAAATCACTAACGCCTCCAACATCGACGGTTTCAGACCACGTGGCATTGGCATTAAAGAAGTGATTTTCATAACGACCGCTCCACTCCAAAGACACCCCTTTATATTCAGTCTCACCGTCATTGGTTAAACTGTAGACCGTATGCGAAGATGTCCCGCCAGTTTCCTTATTGTACTCAACTTTCTCTTTGCCATTTTTCACAAACTTGTTTTGAGCTTTACGAAATATTCCTTTTAAGCGCAAGTTGCCATCTAATGGAGTATTAAAAGTGAACGCTGCGGTAAGCTCATCAGCGTATGGCGTGTCTAGGTCAGATGTACTATAACTTGTACTCTTGGAGTGTTTGCTTAAATACCAACCATAATCATCAGTATCATCTGCTGTAATGACATTACCGCTACCATCAACCATTCGTTTGAAGGTGTAACTATCTGGATACTGTTCACGAATAGCATAACTCACGTTACCACCATCATAATAACGATTAGCACCAACAGTGAAACTGCCGTTTTCCATAAATTGCCAAGCCGCTGTCAATCGAGGAGCTAAAGTATGATTGTCTAAAAAGTCATCATGGTCATAACGTAAGCCACCACGGAGATCAACGTCGCCAAATTGGCGTTGGTATTCAAGCCACACTGACTGAGTGTTAACCGTCGCAGATGCATCGTAACCTTTATAATATTGATGTGTTAATAATATAATGTCATCTTCAATACATGCAGGATCATTTTCTATACAGTTAAGGCTGTCCCATCCATTTTCTGATAATACTTCACCGCTAGAATACGCATAATTGTCATTAGGCCGTATTTGTTCTGCTGTTGTTGTTCGAAGTTCAGTGCCAACTCTAAAGACTCCACCGGCTAATTGTGTATCAGCATTAAAAGACAAAGCAAAATCTCGTTGATTAGAGTCTATATTGCCAAAGCCCCCCTCAGTACAATTACTACTGCTACACCAATTTGAATAATCAGAGTCACTATCCCAAGAATAATTAGCTGACGGAGCTTTGCGGCTAGTATCATTATCGCTATAAGACAACTTACTGTCCCAATTCCACTGTCCTGTTTCACCATAAGCTTGTAAAAAGCTTGAGAAGCCACCAGAGTTAGTTTCTATTTGGTTATTAATGCCATTACTATTCCGATAACCGCTTGTGTAAGGACTGTATGTTACGCCGCCCTCCACAACAATATCTTCGTTAAAGTCATAGATCCCCTTAACAATAAAGTTTTCTGAAACATCTGAATTGGTAAAGCTATCACCACCATATTTCTCCGATAACAGATAGTCGACTGTAGATTTAGAACGACTGTAACTGGTCATAATAGCCAGTTTCTCTGTTATCGGTAAATCAAAGGTTATTGAAGAATTGTATTTTTCAAAACTAGGTGGAGCGTTGTCTTCTGTGTCTTCTTCTGATTCATCATCATGTATATAATTGATCATGCTATCATTTTGATAGCCTGCAGAAAAATCAAAACCAAATACACGTTTAGGTTTACGGAGCTTATAATTCACTACGCCACCAATAAAACCTCCATGCTCAGCAGAAATGTTTGAATCTAATACTTCTATTGACTCCAACAAATTAGGATCGATATAAATCGATTGTGAAGTGCGACCTGAGACTTCGTTAAAATTGCTAGCAGTATTGCCGGTCACATCCATAATTGAGTTAGCACCCACGCCATCAATCATAATGTTATTTTCGTAATAATTACCGCCAGAAATCGAAAAGTCAGATGGACGAATATTCTGTTCATTCTCTGCCTTAACTTCATTTCGCTCGACATCCATTTGCACAAAAGGCATGACTTTCAGTAGCTCGGTGGTGTCGATTCCACCACTATTTGAATGTTGGATAGACTGGCGATTAATGACACTAAGGCCTGTATCGACAGGATCATAGCTTTCATAGGCAGCATCGGCTCCATTTTCAGTTTTTTGTGCTGCTTGGTCAATGACAGCAATACTGCCAAGATCGACTGGATCTGCTGCAATAGCAATATCAGGAAGAAGAGCTGCCGTAACAGCAAGATAAACGAGTGATATTTTCATTATTTCCTTTCTCTATAAAGCTGAACACAATTTTATCAGTGGTCAATTTTTATACTCAATAAACATTAAGCGGTAAAATATATGTGGTGTAGGTCCAATTTATGAAGTGTATTCACGCCAGACGAACAAAGCCTATTGCTAATGGCAATCATTATCAATTATATTTACCAAACTTTTTACATGGATCATTAAAAGACCCTTAACGTTACTCGAGCCGCATGATTGAATTTAAATATTATCGTTTAAACACCACACGCCTGATCTGTGCGATCAGTTTATTAATCAGTTTTACTTGCATGGGTGAATACCAGTGGGATCCCGCTGTTACGAGAGGCAGCTTAAGCAATGGATTAGATTACGCGATTTATGACAGCAACAAAGTGGATGACCCTTTCAACATACGGTTAATTGTAAACGCAGGGACTGTGGATGAAACCGAGCGTGAAGGTGTTGCTCATATGTTAGAACATATGGTTTTTCATAAAACAAATTCACACCCTGAAGGAATACATGCATACCTTAGTCAAATTGGATGGAAAACGGGTCTTCAAGTTAATGCCGTAACAAGACAAACCGAAACCCAATATATGATCCGAACCCGTATCGATGATGCGTTAGATTTACCTGGCTCGTTAGCATTACTGTCTCAGATTGCAGGCTATGCAACATTGGACAATGCTGATTGGCAGCGGGAACGTGGTGTCGTTTTAGAAGAATGGCGCTTGGGAAATGACTTACCCAGTCAGGTCAATCAGTATAAAAAAGCCGTAACTCGTAATGGCTCAAGATACGTGGAGCGCCAGTCAATTGGCACAAAAGAATCTATTAACGCCGCCACAATCGAAGAGTTACGACGTTTCTACGACAGTTTCTACATTGCCAGTAATATGCAATTAGTGATATCCGGTGAAGTCGATATCGAAATAGCAAAAAAAGCGATTGAAGAAGCTTTTGGTCAGCTACCCAAAAAACAAGCACCAAACAGAGATTATGTAAAATTACCTCTGTCTCCAAAATTGTACATAGGTAAAGTGCAACACCCCAAAGGTAGCACTTCAATGGTAACTTACGGGTTGCGCATGGAAATGCCCGCTCGCACAACAGAGCAAGGCCAATATGCTTACTTACAAAAATACTTTTTAAGTAAACTAATCCGTAATCAAGTGAGAAGAGACCGCGCGCTCATTGACTCTGACTCGATCGAAAGTATTGGCTTTACTGCTAAAGAACCGACCAATGAACGGCTAACAATTGCCATAGCAGCTCGCACCAAAGACCACTCTACAGGCTTAAAAGTTGTTAATGAAGAACTCGCAAGGTTGTACCGAGACGGCTTAAATAAAGAGGATTTTGAATCATTAATCGCTAAGGCCAAAAAGACAGTTTCCAATAATATAAAAGCCGCTCAATATCGTGATTTTGCCAAATGGGAAGATAAAATTACCGAGGCTCTGATGCAAGAAGCACCTCTTGAACAGCCTTCAGTAAAAGCAGAACGTACCCTAAGGTGGCTCAATACAATGACGATTGAGGAGCTCAATGTTCGAATGCGTGAGATGTTAACAGCAGACGATCGGTTTTTGTATTATCAAGCTGGCGGGCAACAGCAGGTAATCTTACCGACCATTGATGAAGTTGCAAATCTTCAAGCCCGCATTCAGCAGAATTTAGCTGATTTACCGCCTACGGTCGGATTGGATCCACAGAAGCCTGCAGCCGTTGAACCTCAACCACTGTCGCCCCCTACTTTGCCTTCGGTTAACACAAAACCGGCGAACTGGATAACTCTGGAAGAAGATCAATGGCAATACCAGCAACAATTATTAACGTTGAAAACATATTTGTTGGCCAATGGTGATCGTGTGTTATGGCTCAACAAACCGTCATCAGACAACAAGCTCTACATAAAAGTGTTATCAGAGGTTGGTTACAACAACAGCAATATGACATTCTGGCAGGCTCAAACCGGCCTTCAGTTATGGCAACAAAGTGGTTTACCACAATGGAGCCAAGCGCAATGGGATACGTGGCAAAAAACGGAACCACATTGGCAATGGGCGTTAAAAGAAACTGAGCTGGATTTAGCCACAGTTGTCACGGCTGAGCAATTACCAACGCTAATGCATCTGTACCATCTACGAATGAAATCAGGTATTGAAGATGGCGCTTGGGGATCGGTAAAACCAAGTTTAGTCACCAAGCATAAGACTACCCCAAGCGCAAAAATGACAGCACATTTACGTTATGGCGATACGAATGGGTTTGATGTGACTCAAGATGAAGTGGATGCGACAACAAGCGCTCAAATTCTGAATCAAACAGAAACCTTGATACGTCAACCTGTGACATTTTACATCGTAGGCGACATAGAGGTTGCAGAACTCGAAACGGTTTTAAATAATTTTTTAGCTAATGTACCACGACAAGCAAGTGTAGACTCTCAGCCGAAACGCCAGCTTTCAGGTAAACATATACAACACGTGAAAGAGCATGAAGAAGATAAAGCGACGGTAAGCCAATATGGCTATTTACCGATGAAATGGTCGCCAGAACAAGCGTTTCTCGTCTCGACATTATCGCCTATCGTCAAAAAAGCATTGAAGCAAAAACTCCGTCATGAGTTGGGCGGCGTTTACACTATCCGGTTTGAGATGCGTTTAGACCCTAAACAAAATAGGGTATTAACTGAAATGCATTTTACTTGCGCACCAGAACGTCAACAAGCGTTACTTGATGCTGCCAACGGTGTGTTAAAAAGTCTGTTGAATGAGTCAAATCGCATTGATGTAGAACACGCGGTTTCTGACATCATTTTTGCTGAAAATAATCGCCTCAACAACCCAAATACTTGGCTAGGACGTTTGGTTTTATCAGATCAACGTTACCATAATCCAAGTTACATTAAGCGTCTAGGTTCATTACATCAGTTGGTCACCATGCCAAAATTAACCTTACTTACTGATCAAATCTTTCCACTTCCCAATGTGGTTACCGTAGTGGGAATGCCAAAAGACAATTCAAAAATAAAGTAACAAATTAATATTATTCAACCTAGGTAGGTTGAGCTTTTTAAGGAATCGATATGCGCTATAAAAAATACGTTCTCACAACATTATTACTAGGAACAATATTAACCACCGCACAAGCAGACACGCTTAATTTCGGTGAAGGTGTTCAGCATGAATTATTGACCCCTGTGTCGACGCTAATGGCAACGCCAGAACAATATTTAGATAAGACTGTCACCATTGAAGGAACCATTGTCGCGGTTTGTGAGAAACGCGGCTGCTGGATGAACATAGCATCTGATGAGCGATTCCAGAGCTTGAAAATCAAAGTGCAAGATGGAGAGATGGTGTTCCCGTTGAGCGCCAGAGGTAAGAAAGCATTAGCGACAGGTAAATTGCAAGCCTTGAAATATAACTTAGAGCAAACGCGTGAAATCAAAGCTTACTACGCCAAAGAAGCCGGTGAAACATTTTTACCCGCAAGTGTGACAGAACCAATGACCATGTATCAGATGGTTCCAAGCGGAGTGAGCATTGTTGACTAAATGGTTTAAAGGGGTGAATTGGTATCGACTAAATCGCACCCTACATCGCGACGTAGGCTATTTCTGTATTGGTTTTACCATTATTTTTGCTATCTCAGGCATTGCGGTAAATCATGCTGCAGATTGGAATCCTAATTACGCTGTAGAGCAGCAAGCTCACAAAGTTGACGATCAACACTGGATTAAACTTCAAGATAACGAGATAGCAGCAGCTATGTTGCAAAGTGTAGGTTTAAATCAGCCTGTTAAGTCAACTTTCTGGAAAAATAAAAATCAATTTGAAGTGTTTTTAGAAGGGGGCGATACATTGTTCTGGGATCGCCAAACAGGACAAGTAAGGTATCAAAATATTGAACCAAGACTGATTCTACAAGCATTAAACAAACTGCATCTTAATGAAACCCGTAATGCGTGGGTGTATTTTTCCGATTTATTTGCAGGCATGTTGATTTTTCTAGCGTTATCAGCGCTATTTATGGTCAAAGGAAAGCACGGTCCAGCAAGGCCTAAATCCATAATATTAATGAGTTTTGGTTTTGTTATCCCTGCTTTTTTCTTGATTATTTCAAGTTAATATTTTGATTTTTAACACGTTACATAAGTATTACTGGCAACATTTTTCATTTTAGTTTTACGACGGATTTACACTCAATGATGTGTTAAATGAGTGTAATGGCTATTCCGATTATATGTCACCCACAGAGGCTTAAAATGAGCCCACGATGAATGCAATAATGCTGGGTGACGCAATTTTAGAGAGAACCTATGTTTGATAATTCATGGAGTATTGCCACCGCAATCCCTTTAATTTTATGTTCAGTAATCGGTCTAGCTTTGATCGCTGAGCGGTGTTGGTATTTGCTTCGCCAGTCGCTATTACCGTTTGATCAATACCAAATCGCACTTGAAAAAATCCATCACAACCAATGTGAAGAGGTACTCCAAGATTTACAGAAAGTAGAGCCGTTTTTTGTTGAAGCGATTAATAGCATGCAAGAACATGCCACCGAGCCTAAAGAGGTACGCGATGAAGCGGTAGGCATTGCTATGCATGCCATTAGCCACAAACTACGTAATCGAATGTCAGGTCTGCTTACCGTTGCTTCGTTAGCACCAATGTTGGGGCTACTTGGCACCATTATAGGATTAATGCGCTCCTTTCGTGATATCGGGGCTCATCAAGGCCCAGTAGAACCCGCAATTGTGGCCGACGGATTATGGCAAGCACTAACAACAACAGCAGTGGGATTAGTTATTGCTGTAGTGTGTTTGCTCGCACATGCCTTATTAGCTTCACGCGTTCGACATGCTTTAGCTGAAAGCATGGAATTATTAAATCGATTGTCACAGAGTATTGAACGCAGCAAAGGATAATCCATGATAGAACTTGAATACGATGATGCTCTAGATACCCCTAAACCCGACACCATGACACCGATGATAGATGTTATTTTTACATTAATTGCTTTTATGATGTTAATGATTAATGCACCGCTATTGTCGATGAAAATGGACCTGCCTGAAGCTAAAAAAGAACAGGTAGAAGGTTATCTGCAAGAACAAATAGTCACATTAACTATTCTCCCTAAGCATTGGCAATTAGATAACGGACCGATATTGAAACGAAATGATTTAATGGAGCAATTAATATCATTACAACAAGAAACTCCAGAATTAAAAGTCACTCTCACAACAGATAAGCACACCGAAGTGCAAAGAATGATTGACGCTATCGCATTGTTAAATGAACTACAAATTGAAGCAGCACAAGTTGCATTGAGCGCTGTAAATTAATGGGAAAGTTCTCAACATTTCTAGCGGCTTCTGTTGTCACCCATGTAATTGCTGTTGCGGCAGTCTTTTTGGTGCCAACACAAAGCTCTGCGGTGGTTTCTGTGGCTCAAAAATCGATCACCTTGTCTGTTGGGATGCAAACTGCCCTCGCAGGTGGCCAGAATATTCCGAATCCAGTTCCAGTAACTAAACCAGAAATAGAAAAAAAACTTGAAGAAAAACCGCTACCCAAAGAAAAGCTAAAACCCAAGCCTAAAAAGGCTTTCACACCTAAACCTAAGCCCAAAGAAAAAGTAAAAAAAGAAGTTCAACCTAAGCCCGAACCCAAAGCCTTTGTAAAACCAATTATGGCTGGAAACATGGGGATAAATGGCTCAACACAATCCAATGTCAAACAAGCAGAAACAGGCCAACAAAAAACATTCGATGCCGGTGCGCTAGCTACAGCAAAGTATGATGCATTAATCCGTAAACATATTTTGTCTAAAAAACGCTATCCAAAGCGGCTAAAAATGAAAAAGCTAAAAGGTACGGTAACAGTAACGTTTACGCTAGATAGAACGGGAAAGTTGTCTCAACAAGTGGACGTTAAACGCAGCGGTATTTATGAGTTTGACATTGCCGCTAAGCGATTAATTCGTAATGCAGGACCTTACCCTAAACCACCTTCGGAAGTCACCTGGCAAACGCGAAGCTATAAAATTGATATAAATTATGATTGGCGATAATACCCATCCGCATGGCAACCCTGTAGTTTAACTAAATATAGGTAAAGTGAGCTCAAAGCTTTAGCTACAACTAAAGCTTTCTGAGCTTATTATTAACACAAAAACATAAAACACTTTCGAGATGCACTCAAGCAAGCTTGTGGTATTTTATACCAATCCCATTAAATATCTGGTCAGTTCAGAGTCTCTCAGGTTTTTCAATTCAAGGCTCATTGATGTAGAAATGGTTGTTGCCTTTTAAATCGATGTAACACAGAAGTGGAATACCTGAGAG
>NZ_JBSQBN010000067.1:0-24653 GCF_053850585.1 Shewanella sp. A22 | reverse complement strand
CAGACTTTATGCCTTTGGCTGCTTGTTTAGCGAAAGCTTCTAATTCTTGTTTATTCATGTGCTACCTTCCATTGACCCTAATAGGGTACTGATTGAAAAGCAGTTACACAAAATTATTTACAGGCTCTAATTGACGACACTTTATTATGAAAAATGTTATCGGCACACTGTGGCATGAGTATCAAAACACCCACTTTTTGTTCACTCAACGCCTCTCTAATGATTTTCCATTTGCTATTGTTACTGCCCACAATCCTTGTGGCTCATTACTTTCTCCAAGTCAGAATCGTTTACTCGATCGTCAGCTTCAATCAAAAATACAACAGTATAACCGCCCGTATAGATCGCTAATTGGTGCTGCGCCGGATCTGTCTCACATGGAAAAGAGTTGGGCTATATTTATAGATAAAGAACAAGCTCTTGAGTTAGGTAGGGAGTTTAATCAGCATGCAATTTATTATGTTAATAAAGGCTTGCTGTCTTTAGTGGGATGTGTCGATTCAATGCTCGGAGAGGTCGATATGGGCATGTTTAATCATCGTTTGCACTTGGTGAGTGAATTGCCTGAAATAGGTTCGCACTGATAATTGTCAGAAAGAATAACGTGTGAAAAGTTTATTTTTTGTTTGTATCAAATAAGGGTTCAATTGGTGGTTGATTGTCTCTTATTTTTGCTGATATGTTCTTTTTATAACTGAAAAATGCAGATTTTACACAATTTGAACAATGTTTATGCCAGCATAAGCGACTATCTATAGAGATGTTTTACGGCGAAATATCCACTAGACGGGTGAATAAATTTAATATAGTTGTTTTTTACTACGATTGTTGATTGACTTGTTAGTATATTTGTTGCTATTTTCAACTCCCTCCTTTGGGAGGTACAGAAGAGGAGCGTTAGCTAGGTAGTAAGTGAGAGGATGCCAATCCGATGACGACTTATGATGGAGATTAACGCCGAGGTATCAGTTTGTTTGGTAAGCACTGATATCGGTCGTTTAGGCTGAATCCTAACGATTGTCACCTATTTTTTTGGTGGAGAGCTTCTGGTGATGATTGCTGTTTCCCTTCTATAAGGGTGCGTTATCTTAGCACCAGGCTCTTCGAACGTCGTATGTTCGGAGCGTATATCATGTTAGTAAATCACATCTTATTTTTTAGCCTTTCGCACACTGCGGAGGTGTCAGTATGAGCTTTGTTCAATCTGAATTAGACACTCCTGATTTAGTCGTTGCCAAATTTGGCGGTACGTCGGTTGCAGATTACGCCTCTATGAGCCGTTGTGCAGAGATCGTGTTGGCTAATCAAGCTACACGTCTTGTGGTGGTGAGCGCATCAAGTGGGGTCACCAACTTGTTGGTTGAGTTGACTCAGGCTAATGTTAATGACGAACGCCGCTTAGTGTTGCTTAAGCAAATTGCTCAAATTCAGTATGCCATTTTAGATGAGCTAGGGCGCCCTCAAGATGTCGCTGCAAATATTGATAGAATTCTCAGCAGAATGTCAGTATTAAGTGAGTCGCTTGAGCTTGATCGTAATAAAGCGATTATGGACGAGCTTCTGTCAACGGGTGAACAATGTTCGTCGATTTTATTTTCGGCCGTTATCCGTGAAAAAGGAACTGCGTCTGATCATTTCGATGTGCGTCAAGTATTACGTACAGACAGCCATTTTGGCCGTGCAGAGCCGCATATTGAAGCGATAGCGACGTTGACGAGAGATCTGCTAAAACCGCTACTTTCTCGCTATGTTATTGTGACTCAAGGTTTCATCGGTGCAGATCAAGACGGTCGCACAACAACCTTGGGACGTGGTGGCAGTGATTACTCCGCAGCGCTACTCGCAGAAGCTCTTTGTGCAACCGCAGTAGAAATTTGGACCGATGTGGCCGGTATTTATACCACGGATCCACGGCTTGCCCCTAATGCACGCCCGATTGCCGAAATTAGTTTTAATGAGGCGGCTGAGATGGCTACCTTTGGGGCTAAAGTATTGCATCCCGCCACGATTTTACCTGCAGTAAGACAAAAAATTCAGGTGTTTGTTGGCTCGAGTAAAGCGCCGGAAAAGGGAGGGACTTGGATCCGTCATCAAGTTGAAGATACTCCGGTCTTTAGGGCGGTGGCATTACGCCGCGATCAAACCTTGTTGAATTTACATAGTCTTCAAATGCTTCATGCCCAAGGCTTTTTAGCAGAAACGTTTGCGACTCTTGCTCGTCATAAAATTTCGGTCGATTTGATTACTACTTCAGAAGTTAACGTGTCACTTACCTTAGACAAAACGGGTTCTGACTCAAGTGGTCAAGGGTTATTAAGTGAGCATTTACTGCAGGAATTGTCGCAACATTGCCGTGTTCGTGTTGAAGATAACTTAGCATTAATTGCTATTATTGGTAATCGTATCGCATCAACTGCAGGTATTTGTAGCCGGGTATTTAATGTCCTTAAAAACCATAATGTGCGGATGATTTGCCAAGGTGCTAGCCCACATAATTTATGTGTGTTGGTAGCTGAGTCGGAAGCCGCGCAAGTGGTGAATGCATTACATCAAGATTTATTTGAGTCGTAACTGATGGGTCGGGTTACTCTGTCAAGTATTCAAGTTGGAGAGCTTGCCACTGGGCAAGCGCTGACTATACCGCTTTATTATATCGATGGTGTTAGTCATACTGCTCCAAGTGTTTATATTCAAGCCAATGTGCATGGCGCTGAAGTTCAAGGTAACGCTGTTATATATCAGTTAATGTCTCTGCTTGAAAATTATGAAGTGTTAGGTCGCATAACTTTAGCACCGCTTGCCAATCCGTTAGGGATAAATCAAAAAAGTGGTGAATTTACGTTAGGGCGGTTTGATCCTATTACTGGGGTTAATTGGAACCGTGAGTATTTTGATCATAATGTCGATATTCAAGCTTGGTATGCCCAGTACCAACATTTAACGAATAGTGAGTTATTTTCGGCTTATCGTTCAATGCTAGTAGAAAATTGCCAAGCACGTCTAACCAATCCTTTTGGAGTTTCAACCGGACACAGGTTGGCTGTAAATTTACAGGCTATGGCACATAAGGCTGACATAGTACTTGATTTACATACAGGTCCTAAGTCTTGCAAACATTTGTATTGCCCTGAGTATGATATTGATGCAGCGAAATTCTTTTCGATTCCATACACATTGGTTATTCCCAATAGTTTTGGTGGTGCGATGGATGAAGCGACATTTTGTCCTTGGTGGCAATTAACGGATTTTGCCGCCAGCCAAGGACGTGAGTTTACTGTGCCAGTGTCGGCATTTACGTTAGAGCTTGCTAGCCAAGAGCGAATTGATTTAGATGATGCGCTAGAAGATGCCAAAGGCATATTGGCATATTTAAGTTATCGAGGTGTCATCGCAGAGAAAGTGAGTCCTGCTAAAATGGCACGATATGGGTGTTACTTACGTGATTACAAAAAGTTTCATGCGCCTAAAGCGGGTTTAATTGAATACTGCGCCAGTGTAGGGGTGCCACTAAAGGCTGGCGATCCATTAGTGAATATTTTGCGAGTAGACTTGTACGGCACTGAACAAGCTTATCAAAGGGTTAGCTTGCCGATGGACTGTGTACCGGTTTTGCACTTTGCATCGGCATCGGTGCATCAAGGTACAGAGTTGTATAAGGTGATGACTAATGTGTTTTCATTACAAGCCTAGTGGATTAACCTATAGAGATCAGTAAACACAAAAACGCCTGCAAATCGCAGGCGTTTGTGTCAGATTTTTCAATTGGTATTAGCTGCCTAAAATCTGCAATGGAATGGCTAACATTTCATCACCGGATCTCGCAAAGTACCAAATAATTCCGACTAAGCTTGCCACTGTTAGCAGATACCACACGGTTGAAAATATTTGGCCATAACGATCCAGTGGTAATAAATGACTTTGATGTCGCCCGCGCCACTCAAATACAATCTCAAGACTGCCAATAAGCAATAAAAAGCCAAGTAGCGCAAGACCTAAGCTATAGCTTATAAATACACCGATAGCCGCACCCGCTATGCAAGCAATAAGACCAATAAGGCTGTTCATTGAAAAACTAATACTTTTTAAAATGTGACCACCATCGAGTGGTAAAATGGGCAGTAAATTAAATAGATTTAGCAGTGCATTAAAGCTGGCTAAACCGGCAAAAAATATATTTCCTGTCAGCCAGTAAAGCCCTAACGAGATGATCGATAAAATCAGTCCGAATGTGGGCCCCATAATTGATATATAGACATCTTGCCAACGGGTATTAATGCGTTCATCACTTAATGCGAGTCCGCCTACAAATGGAATAAGGTAAATTCCTTTTGTTTTCATACCAAAGTGTTTCATTGCTCTAATATGGCCATATTCATGGAATACTAAGCAACCAATAAGTGCCAGTGCAAACTCAAATGAAAATAGCCACGAATAGGCCGCCACACTGGCTGCAGCAAATAATGCCTTAACCACTTTAGCGCTTTTGAGAAGTTTAAAGCCTAGTGATGCGAGGCCGACAATACTCAGTTTTTGAGTTTTTTCTACTGCGATTTCAGGTGTTTGTTTTTCAATGTCGCTAACGGTTCGTTGGCCTTGAGTAATTTGTTCATCTTCAATGAGCAAGCAATAATCGAGCTGAAACGGTTGCCAATTGACATCAATCTCTAAGCGGATGGGAACCGTTTTGCTATTATGCATCGTGTTGACTTGGTTATTGCCGAGGTCGTCATCTACTTGATTAACAGAATGCAGAGTGAGTTCAAACGAATGAATATAAAACGCTTGATTGCTGGCACTAGCGGACTTTTGTGATACCAGTTGATTGTCCCAGTAAAGTTGCTGCCAACCAGCAATAGAGCCTTCTAGGCGCAAACGTTTACCAAGGCATTCAATATTTAGTAATTCCATCAAGGATTCTCAGGGGTTATGGACAGTGAGCATGGAGGCATTTTGCCAGAGCTGCGTATGTTGCTCAATGGATTGCACAATTATATTCTTAGTTTGTGGCGCGCTCATTCATTAGAACATCCTGTTGGCTGATTAAGGCAATATCGGGCGGATTTAATAAAGTTGTTCTAATTCGGCAACGGTTGCGATGCCTTGTGCGATGGTAGTAAAAATAATTTTTGCACTACAGCAGTGTCCTTGGAATTGACCGTATTGGCGAACAATTGGCAACATTTGTAACACACTCATCTGTTGATCGAGTTTTATGAGCCGAGGTAATTCTGCTACATTAGTATTTGATGTATTGAGTGGTAAATGCTTTTGAATATAGTAAATGTGTCCATTACTGTCGATAAGTTTATCTTGGGCACAAACTGTGTATTGATTAGCACATATAAAACTGAGCCAGTCGTGATAGTTTGCCAGATACATTAACTCATCATCTTGATCAAATTGCAGTATGGCTGGCCAATCAATGTACTGCATAATTTACCTGTATTTCAATAAACGGTCGTTAATCAACTAACGGTTACTGTAATCGAATGAGATTTCTTGATTGACATTTTTAGCCACACATGGTCCGTGCTCACGCTGCGAGCGGTTGAATGCATTACCAATATGTAACTCTACATTAATAAAAATGTGTTTTTCTGCTTTGATATAATAGTTATCAAAGTAGCCTTCAGATTCACTAAGCATTAGTGCAAATTCTTGTTCTTCTCTAATACGCTCTTCGGCCATTTGTTTTTTCTGATCGAGCATCATTTTTACTTGTTCAATCATGCCTGCGTCATTTTGCCATTCTGTTTTTGGAGGCAGTTTACGCAGCCTTGTTTCAAGTTCTAAACCCGCAACAACCATTCCTTTTATGCTGTCATCTAAGGCCTTAAGCTGTTGTTTTAATTCACCTTGATGCATCGCGCAAAAGAGTTCCGTTTTGGTGCCAGCAGTAGCACCAAATGTGATGGCTCTAATCCCTTTTGAAGCCGTGGCAATACCACCCACTAAATCACCTCGCCTCCCTTGGGCATCGCTAACGGTAATGCTGTCACCTGATATGGAGTGGCTATGCAGGAGTTGTTTGGTAACAAGGATATTGCCGAGCGCTTCGAGATGTGAATATTGCACAAACTGTGCGCAAATTTGACCTGTAGCCTTTATGTGGGTACTCAGCTCTTGGTCTTTGATTAAGCGGCCAATCACGCCTTTACTAATAATGACGTCGCCTTGCGCTTCAATGGTCGCTGAATCAACAAAGCCCATGACGGTTACGTCACCAGTGGCTTTAACTTCCATCCCCTCGTGTACGTCACCTGTAATTAATATACTGCCTTTAAAGTTGACGTGGCCAAAACGCACGTCGACATCTTTAATTTGCAGCATATCGTCAACTTGCATGCCTTTGGTATTTTCAACGGGCTGGCCTGCTACAGTCGCTATGAGCTGGTTAGGGTTTTTGGGGTGAAAACTGGTACCGGTTCCTGGTTCCATTGGCTTATCTTTGCCAGGGGTTTGTTGCAGCACATCGCCATGAACATTAAAGCCTGGTGTGCCGATCGTTGCCGGCTCTTTGACCATTAATACATCATTGGGTTTTACGGTAATTAATGCGCCTAAATCACGCATGTCGACGGAACCATCTTCGCGTTCTTGTGGTTGCAATAAACGTTCACGGGCTAGGGCGACTTTGCGTGTTAAAGTGGCATTTTCACCGTTAACCGCGACTTTTCCGCAAGCAATAATTCCTTCACAGCTTTCACCTGGCGGTAATATAACTAAGCGCTGCATCAATGCCATTATTTTAGGTTTGCTTAAGCCCATTTTTACTTTTTGATTTTTAAGCATATTGAGCACATCTGGTAGGGTGATATCTTTGCCCCCCCATGCTGAAGTAATTTTCATGCTGGCTTGCATTTTATCGTCACTCACCGTGATGGTCACAGTGCCATCTTTACGCTCTGCAACGACAAAAAACAGCTCGTGATCTCCAGGCGCTTGTCCACAGATGGCATTCGTTTCAGATACGGCTTTTTGAATAGCAGGAACTACAGGACATAGCATCGCAAAGTCAGTTTGCATCAGTAGAGATTGAATATCTTCTTCTGCAATGGGCCCATGAGTGTTAGGAATGATACGTAATTCCACTTTGGTTTTATCTGCACTTAATGCGATTACTGATGGCTCTAACATAATATCCTTTATTTTTATTCTTATAGCAGATTATTACAGGTGAGTAGAATAACAACGAAATTACACTAAAAATGTGCGTTATTTTGCCTTTAGCCAATTTAGCTGATATTGATTTGCATTTCCAGCAGTAACCTAGCTTTGTCGTGGATTAGTGCAGTAGTGTGATTGAAGGAGTAAAGGCTGTGTTATTGTCGGTTGTTATACAGTTTGTATTTGTTATTTTCGGCCAACACATTCACTTTGCCAAAATACGTCGCAATAGTGTCTGAATAAGGTAAGTGGCGATTAGCAACAATTTGCCATATGCCATGAGATGTCAGCCGAGTAGCACTTTGCTGCACAAATAGTGTCGCAATATCGGTCGTGCTGGTTAATCCATCATGGAAAGGCGGATTGGAGATAATGCCATCAAATTTACCCGTAATTTGGTTAAACCCATCAGAGGGATAGACTTTTGCTTGCATATTATTGGCGGCGAGGGTTAATTCGCATGAGACTAACGCCATAGCATTGATATCAATGCATTCAATGGTTAACTCTGGATTGGCTTTTAGCAATGCTGCTGTAATGACGCCTGCACCACAACCGAAATCGAGCACTCTGCCGTGTAAGTCGTCTGGCAAATGTGACAGTAATAATTCAGTTCCCTGATCAAGACGCTTTTCACTAAATACGCCAACAATATTACAAATTTGTAATTGCCCTTGTGGGGTCGTTAATGAGTATTGGCTAACCCAATCGCTGAGTGTCAATGTGGGTGCAACTTTAGTTAAATAGCTTATGTACACTAAACAATGACGGGCATTATCATGTTTGATTGGTTGCGAGTAATAATCAGGCGTGAGTTTGGCAATTGATTTAATGCCACCTTTATTTTCACCGACAATCATTAATTGGCCGTCAATATTTAAATGTTGTGCAGCCAGTTGCAGTAAGTAACCCATTAAGGGTTTAGCTTTTGGAAAGTAAATAATCACGCTATCAAATTTTGCTTCAGCTAATGACTCGGGTAACTGATGACCAAAATAACATTGTAATTTGTCATTGGCATAAGAAGACAATGTGAGGTGATGATTGAAATCTAGGGCGAGGGCGGTGACATTATCGGCAAACTCAAGACATTGATGCGCAAAAGTATCTGCTTCATAATTGAGCACTAACACATTATGTTGATGAAAATATTTGCAGTTTCTAATTAAGGCTTGAGAAGGATTTGTTAACACGTCAGTTGCTCATAATGCTAAGGATAAATAAACTCGTTGATAATAACACAACCCCCACAAGATTAGCGGGGATTGTGTTAGCCATTATCGTTAGTAAACGATTAAGGCGTTTGTACTGATTGCGGTAACAAACTAAACATTTTAACTGCGATTTCAGTGTTATCTTGATGACCGCTAAATAATCTTGCTCCAGGGCCTGCTGCAAATACTTGCACATCCATGGCGGTATGGCCACTACTTGTCCACCCTGTATTCGACTGAATATCAATGAGCTTACGCAATGCGATAGACAGTGGTTCACTGCCTTGCATACGTGCACTTTGCAATTGACTGTATTCAACTTCACTTGGTGTAAAACCCAAGAGTGAAGCAGTTAAAGGCTGCCAATTGTCTTCAGCAATCGCCTGTGAAGCAATCACATCTGGGCTGGCTTTGACCTTATGCAGGACTTCTGGGTGCCATTCGTATTTGCCATGTGCGCCAACAGATAATCCTCCGGTATTATGATCTGCTGTTACAACCATAAGCGTGTCTTTACGTTGGCGAACAAATTGTTCAACGACTTCAATAGTGGATGCAAATTCATCCATTTCACCCATAGCCGTAGCGATGTCGTTACTGTGGCCAGCCCAATCAATTAAGCTGCCTTCCACCAATAACACAAAACCTTGTTGATTCTGCGACAATAAATCTAATGCTTTTTGGGTCATATGGCTGAGCTTATGGGCTGTCTTATCATTGATTGTCCAAGGTAGCTGTACATCAGCAAAAAGCCCCAATACTTTAAGATTTGTTATCGAGTCAAGTTGAGATAACTCACTGATGTACTGGTAACCTTTAGCACTAAACTGCTCAAGTAATGTGGGAGTGAAATATTGTTGACCCCCACCAAGAATAACATCAGCATCGGTTGTTAAATAAGCCTCGGCAATATCAATATAATTACGACGGCTTTCATTATGGGCGAGAAAAGCCGCAGGTGTGGCATGGTTTACTTGGGAAGTCACCGCCACGCCAGTAGATAACCCTAACGATTTGGCTTTTTCCATTAAAGTGGTTAATGGACGTTTTTCGGTATCAACGGCTATTGCACCGTTATAACTTTTAACCCCTGTTGCCAGTGCCGTTGCAGATGCGGCACTGTCGGTGACATAACCACTGACAGAAGCGGGATAAGTGCTTGCCATACCCACGAGTAAGCGATCAAATACCGTTTGTTCAATCTCTTCTGTTTCAGGATTATCTTTATAGTAACGATAGGCTGTGGTGTAAGCTGGTCCCATACCATCCCCAATCATAATGATAATATTTTTAGGTCTTGATGGGCCTGCCGTTGGTACATTATTACTTGTCGAATTAGCGATTACAGGCGACCCCACGACTTCATCAGCCATTGCCCCCGTTACGATTAAGCTAGATACCAATAACAGCCTGCTGAAGACGCGTTGGTAAGTAGATAAATAATGCATGAATAATCCTATTTTTGCTGATGAATACGGGCTTCAATGGCATCCATAAGCATGCCGGTAATATTAACGTCGAACGCTGCTTCAATCTCTTTAATGCAGGTTGGGCTCGTCACATTGATTTCTGTTAATTTGTCACCAATGACATCTAAACCAACAAAAATAAGGCCGCGTTTTTTTAACTCTGGACCAATTGTGCGAGCAATTTTCCAATCACTTTCCGATAACGGTTGTGCGACACCACTTCCGCCAGCCGCTAAATTGCCACGGGTTTCACCTTTCATCGGGATACGCGCTAATGCATAAGGTACTGGTTCACCGTCCACCACTAAAATTCGCTTATCACCTTGAGTGATTTCAGGAATAAAGGCTTGTGCCATCGCGTATTGTTGACCGTAGTTGGTTAATGTTTCGATAATCACACCAAGGTTAGGGTCATCTTTTTTCACTCTAAAAATAGACGTGCCACCCATACCATCTAATGGTTTTAAAATAATGTCTTGCTTCAACTGGTGAAACGCTCTGATACGTTTAGCATCACGGGTTACAATGGTTTCAGGGGTAAACTCTGAAAACCATGCTGTAAACAGTTTTTCATTGGCATCACGAAGACTTTGTGGCTTGTTAACAATTAATACGCCTTGTTCTTCTGCCCGCTCAAGCATATACGTCGCGTAGATAAATTCGGTATCAAATGGTGGATCTTTACGCATTAAGATCACATCAAGTTCGGACAAAGGGGTATCGACGGCGTCGCCTAAGGTAAACCATTGGTTAGCGTCTTGTTTAACCGTTAATTCACGCATAGTAGCCATGGCTTTGCCGTTGACCATTGCAAGGTCATGCATTTCCATATAAAACAATTGGTAGCCACGTGCTTGTGCGTCTAATAACATCGCAAAGCTCGAGTCTTTTTTGATGTTAATGTCGCGAATTGGGTCCATAACAATACCGAGCTTAATCATATGTGTATCCTTAATCATGTGCAGGGAAGATAAGGGTTAAGACTAACCAATATCACCAAATTTAACTTGTAATGCGCTAATGGCAGTCAATGACGCTGTTTCTGTTCGTAGTACCCTTGGACCCAATAAAATATCGGTAAAATGCTGGGTTTCGGTCATGGCAATTTCTTCGTCGGACAAGCCACCTTCAGGCCCAATTAATAATCTAACTTTGTGGTGTTGACCTGATAACTGCAAGCCATTAATACCGTGTGAAGCTCTCGGGTGTAAATTCAGTTTTAAGGCTTCGGTAGATTCTTCACACCATTGGGCTAATGTCATCGCGGGGCGAACAACCGGAACGATACTGCGGCCAGATTGTTCACAGGCACTAATAACAATTTTTTGCCATTGTTGCAGTTTTTTCTCCAAACGTTCACCACTCAGTTTGACACCACAACGATCAGAAAATAGCGGTGTAATGGTGGTTACGCCAAGTTCAACGGACTTTTGAACTGTAAACTCCATTCGGTCTCCACGTGAAATCACCTGTCCTAAATGCAGGTCTAATGGTGATTCACTATTGTTAGCTTCACAACTTAAGACCGTAACAGTGATAGATTTCTTACTGGATTCGGTAATTTCGGCTAAGTAATCATTGCCGTCACCGTTAAACAAGCTGATGTTATCACCTATCCCCATTCGCAATACTCGACCAATGTGGGCGAAACCATCCTCATCTAATTGAAGAGTTTGCCCTTGCTGTAAATTGTCTAGGGGCTGAAAAATACGTGGGACTCTCATTAGTGTTGACCTTATTTAACCAGTTGTTTAAGAGTAGCGTGGAAACTTATTAACGAACCAAGCCGTTATTTTGGCATTGTTTGAATACAAAATCATTACGATTACCTTGGCTCGCTGCGATTAACGTATCTCGTTGGCACTCTGATGCAGTGACGGGCTGCATTTTGTTCCATGCATTAAACAGCTTTTGTTGGCTCTTGCTAATTTTTAAGCCATAGGTTTGTTGCATATAAAGGTACGTTCGAGCGATGGGGCCTCTTGCTCGTATAGGTGGTTGAGTTTTACGGCCTTTAAAGTCGACAATCATTTCACATTGTCCGTATTGGTCAGCTGTTCCGCCCCAATCACTAAAACGGTAGTTGCTGCGATCACCATTCACTTCACCAACTGCAGGGACAAGATTATGTAAATCGGATGTCATCGTCTTAAACTTCTTGTTGTTTTTATTGCAATTTTTTCGACCGCCGTCTTGCCAACATTGTAGTTGATGACCTAACTCCCAGGCGGGAACCACATGTTCCCATTCAATCCGGTTGGCTCTAATAATCTGTTTTCTCACTTTATAGCCACAACTCGCATGGTCTGCTTGCCATAGCTTTCCTGCCATGGCGATATTGCAGCCACAATAAAAGGTACTGAGAGGTAGGTGTTGTTGGTAAATCTTTTTGGCCACTTTTTTCGCTTTAGCAAAACTACTTGGATGTTCTGCGGCGATAAGTGTGGATGAAAAAATGCCGCACAAAAGCGACACCCTAAATAACCAAGAGTGTGTGGATGATAAGCGCAAAATAAACCCTAAAATTAACAAAACATCATTACAGCGCAGGCTTAGCCTGTCATTTTTGCTGATGTTAAGCCATCACATGCAATGACGCAATTGATAATGCTAGCGCTTGGAAGGGGTTAAGGTTTGCTGACAACGACGGCAGCGATATTGGGTTTGGCCTCGGACAATTCTGTTGTGGCGCCTTATGGTTAATTTTATACTGCCACAACCGCAAAAGTATTCGAATTGTTGGCCACTGACAGACTGAGTATTGAGTTGGTGAGTAGTCTTCGGAGCAATATTAAATGTTGTCAACATCACGCTTTGCCATTCTTTGCCATGAGGTTTTACTTTGCCAAATAGATGGAAACATAATAAGTGACTGATCTCATGAGGTACGACTTCGTTGGTAAAAACATCTGGATTTTCAGCTAGTAATACAGGGTTAAAGCGTAATTTATTGGTTTGTAAATGCGCAGTGCCGGCGCTTTTTCCACGCAAGCTGAAATGTACACTTGGACGAGGAAACTGACGCTTGAAATGTTGTTCGGCTAATTGGTAGTCTGCTTCTACTTTGGCCAAAATTTGCTGTTGTAACGGATTACTCACGTTAGTGTGCTGCGATTGGTGAGGGCGAGGCCCCACTGGCAATAAAGACCCCTTTTCGTGGATATCTTGCGTTAGTGCTTGCTGCGCACGCTGGGTGATATTGAAAATACTTTTAAACATCTTGGTGTACTTTACTGACTTGAATGATTAATAAAAAATTCAGGCAAGTAAAGTATTGGCCTCGTAATATAAGTTTATAGGCATTGGCATTACAGCGTGCTTGCTGCTGCAGTTATCATGGCACGAATTTGTTCGACAATGTCGGACTCTACTTGTGAGTCGTAGCCTTTAATACGTGGAGTATGAATGTGTCCTACCGGTAAATTCAAGTTAAATTGGTCCCGAAGTAAAATACTGCGATAGGAAATCTCATTGGATAAATAGCCGCCACCAGAGCCTTCTACAGAAATTTCATTCTGTAATTCAGCCAGTGATGATGCCTTAAATTGGCCCCGCGATAAGGTGCTAATTTGATTATTGTCATTGACACTCCAATGGCCTTTTACTGAAGCCATCGCTTCTACTGGCAAAGAAAATTGTACAAATTCAGGGCCAATTAATTTTCCATTTTCAGAGGAGCCACCGTTAAATAATGGCGCTTTTGGATTCGATTTACTGGCACCGGTTAATATGTTTAAGTTATCAGGGGCTTGTGCACTGCGGTTGCGCCCAGGGAAACGTTCTATGTCGAAGTTTTCACGGCCCATACTTATGGTAAATACCATGTCGACGCTGTTGTCTCGATAAAAAGGCGTGAGTAATGATTCTACAATACCGTTGTCAAAATCACTAAATCGTACAGGGATCATCACCGTTTCAATTTGTGCTTTTTTACCATTAACTTCAAAATGATAGCCATCGAGTGCTAAAGCAGCTAAACCTGATGGATTACTTTGGCCAATGTTTTTGTCAAGAAAAAAGGGGTCAAAACCGGTCACTAAAATAGTAATTTGTGTATCGGGAGAAAACGCAATATCACTAAACCCACGAGAAGACTTCTCAACCGCTTTGACCAAAATATCGCGTTGCCAATTAACCAGATTAAATCCAGCTTTATCTTGTTTTAGGATGTTACGCATGGTTAAGCGACTCCAATACAAGGAGCGATCGTCACTGTGTCCTGATTGAACATCTCTCACGGCTTGTTGCCATAATCTGTGTCCTTGGTGCGCTGCCATTTTGGTAACGGTTAACTCATCAGTGGCTTGGGCTAACTTGACCGCTAAAGTATCACCGATAGCTTGATAGCGATTAACCACATTAGGCATAGTTTGCCCTGCCTTGGATACGCGCATCTCTTCAACATTACTTAACAATTGTTCCGCATTAGCAGCACCAGATAAGGCGAGTATGACCAATGAACTTAAGATTAAAAAAGAGTGGTGTTTTACCATGAAGGTTCCTTAAGGATTACTAGTATCCTTATTTTGCGTTTATTTTTAGCGCGTGAGACGCATTAATTATTATTTGTACTGAGGTAATAGCCGATTCAATTGGCCGCGTGTTTAGTATCGCTCTGCTGCGTTATCGCTTACTTGTATTAACTCATGCAAGCCATTAGTTTTGTCTTGGACAGCACAACCACATTGCAGCTACATTCATCCGAATAGCTCAACAGGCGTTATTAGCAAAAGTGTTCTTGACTGACATTTATAACACAGTTGTTCTGGTGGTTTAATAGTGACATAGAAACCTATGCTACAGTTTGGAATTTTGTGTCAAATCTTTACATTATGGATGCCAAAGTAACGCGAGTTTTAAAACGGTAGGTACGCGGCTTTTGTATGACGCTAAAATGGATGAAAACAAATGCCGCGAGAGTAAATTTTAGTTCATCATTGAATGCAATGATTCTTGGCTGGTATAACGTTTGGTAAAGAAGTCTAGAAAAGCACTAATATTGCTGGCTAGTTGGCGCCTGCTCGAATAGACACCGTAAACTTTAAAGGGCTCCATTGGCCATTCTTGTAAAATAGGAACTAGGCTCCCAGTGGCGAGTTCTTGTTTACAGCTGGTGTTAGATAGCATAGCAATACCATAATCATCCAATGCAAAACGTTTCACCATGCTGGCACTATTGACTCGCACTTTACGTTTAAAAGTGGCCATTATCTTACGATTACCTCTTCCTAGTGGCCAAATAGGTGCAGATAGCGTAGTACCTAATAAGATGCCATTGTGTTGAGCTAATTCTTGGGGGGTTGCAGGGCTACTAAATTTTTTAATATAGCCTGGGCTGGCGACCAAAATAGGTTGGCGTTCAAATAACAACCGAGCGACAAGATCAGAAGACTGTAACGGCCCATATTTAATGGCAATATCGTAACCTTCACCCACAAGACCAACATCGCTGTCGGTGAATTGAATATCCAATTCAATATTAGGGTAAAGACGCATAAAACTGGAACACAAATGGCCTATCACATCTTGTGAAAATGACACAGGAATGGCGATACGTAATGAACCAGAAATATCATTATGAGTATTTTCTATGGTGGCTTTTGCTGCTTCAATTTCATGACTAATGGAATCACAATGCTGAAAAAAAAGTGCGCCAACTTGTGTCAGACTCAAATTGCGGGTATCTCTTTGCAATAATCGCACCCCAAGTTGTTCTTCTAATTGAGCAACTTTACGACTAATTGTTGATTTAGGTTGTCCGATCTCTCGTGCTGCTTGGGAGAACCCTTTTGCTCTAACAACCGCTGCAAACAGCATCATACCGTTCAAATCGGGCATTCAAACCTCACTGTCTCAATAATGGAACAAAGCGTCCAAGCTAGTTTATATGGTAATTTACCTATTAACAAAGTTATATTTACGAGCTAAAAAAATTTTCAGAGGCTATATAAGCAGAGGATCTAAGGATGACCAGCAAAAAGCAGCCCGCTAACAAAACTCAAGCACTATCGGCTGACCCACTTTTCTTACAAGCTGAACACTTGGCTAAAGATTTTTCATTATTTCCTGCTCATAACAAGCAGAGTTTATCTGAAGAAGTAAAAGGATTATTAACCGAAGATTCCATTCAATCAAACTTGAAGAGTTTGGCATCTTTAGACGTTGACGGTTATGTCAATAAAGTTATTCAACCGACCTTGGATAAAAATCGTCCAGGCGCGAAGCGAATGATCGCAGACTTAAAAGGTAAGATCATTGCCGAAAGTCATATTGGGCCATTTTATCGTGCGGAAGTAGAACTTAATTTTGGCCTTCGCACTCGCCGTATCGGTTTTATTGCGCAAGAGCGCACAACCGCCAACGGTGCTTGGATGCCAGAACATCATCTTGCTGCTTGTAAAGCGATTCGTCACTTTGCTGAGTTGTCGATGCCAATTGTGTATTTAATTGATACACCTGGTGCCGATGCCGGTGAAGTTGCCAATAGTCAAAATCAAGCGCATACCATTTCTAAAGCCATTGCAGAAAGTGCTAATGTCGATGTACCAACCGTAGGTATTGTGATTGGTGCAGGCTATTCTGGTGGTGCGATTCCATTAGCCGCAGCGAACATTTTATTGTCTGTACGAGACGGTATTTTCAATACTATTCAGCCGCAAGGCTTACAAAGCATTGCGCGTAAGTACAACTTGTCGTGGCAAGAATGTGCTAAATCTGTTGGTGTGTCACCAGAAGAGCTATATACCGCGGGTTGTATTGACGGCATTATCGACTTTACTCCATCAGATAAAGATGAACGCCAGCACAATTTCCGTCGAGCGATCATTAGCTCTATTGAAGCGATTGAACGCGCAGCAATGAATTTTGTACGCGAATCTACTGATTTAAAAGAACATTATGCTCGTAGTTTGCAGCGCTTCTTAGCACCATCAGCAAATCTACTCACGCTTGAAAATAATACCCGTTTGTCTGTTGCCAATAACCCAACCATGCACCACAACATTTTTGGTAGTGCATATCGTTATTTGCGTTATTTAACATTGCGCAGTCGTATTCATTCGATTTCACTTGATCAATATGGTCGTTTGTCAAAAGTAAGTGTGCCAGAAGGTGATTTACTTGCGCGTATAAAACAAGAGCAGGAACGTGTATTCCAAGCATGGTTAACTAATCCTGATAAGTTAGTTTACGATGAAGAGCTCAATAAATTATGGGGTACGTTTAGCACTAAACGTAAAGAGATTTCTACTGAACGTAATGTGATTACGCGCTTTATTTTGGGTGAACCAAAAGAAAATTACAAAAAAGCACGTAAAGCGTTGTTATTTAACATCGGTTGGTCGTTATACCATCGTTGGAAAAGCAACGCAGCTAACAATTTCAACGGCTTAATTAAGCATTTAGAGTCATTGCCTAAATCTGCGACTCAAGCACCATGGCCTGATCTTAGTCAGCTAACAGTATTAGATATTGTCGTTAATGATGAATTGCGTGAAGACTTTATTTGGCAGTGTCATAACGTGCTTATTTTTAACGCACTATATGACAATGTTGTCGGCAGTTTGGCGTCTATTTCAAAAGAAGCCATGATGTCAAAAAGTTTGTCTCGTGAATCAGTCGATAAGTTACTACACAAAGCAATTGATAATGCATTATCGACCAGTGATAAAGCTAATGATAAGAACAAGTTCTATAAGTGGTTAAAATACTTTATGGACCAATCTAATCGTGCTGAATTATTGACTCGGGTAGAACAATGGAAGAGTGTGGGGTTCCCACAATTAAACGATTCACTTTTCGTTATCCTGACATATTTCTTCGAACGCTTATTACCAGAGTATTTTGATAGTGAAGACGATCATGACAAATACACTGGAACAATTAACCCTGTGCGTATTGGTCGTCGTAAGGATTTTTGGAACCGCTTGACCATGGGTTACCAAGATTTACTGATCCAAAAAGTGCTTCGTGAAGAAAAGAAACAAGGCAAAATGGGCTGGGAAAATGTCATCAAACAGTTCTTTACTAAGTTTGATGAAATAGACGCAGACAAAATGTCCGCTAATCAGCTTAATTTCCCTGGTTTCCGTTTATCAATTGAAGATGCCATAGATAAAAAAATCCGTCCGTGTGGTTTAATTACCGGTCTGGCAGACTTTAATCACAAAGGTAGTAAGTTACGTGTCGGTGTTGCGGTTTCAAATACTGCGTTCCAAGCAGGGGCATTTGATATGGCCAGTGCTGAGAAATTCAGCTCATTGCTAATCGAATGTGCCAAACGTAAATTGCCGGTGATTTGTTTTATCAGTTCAGGTGGTATGCAAACAAAAGAGGGCGCTGCCGCATTGTTTTCTATGGCGGTAGTCAACGACCGAATTACGCGCTTTATTCGTGATAATGAATTGCCTGTCTTAATGTTTGGTTTTGGTGATTGTACGGGTGGTGCGCAAGCGAGTTTTGTCACACATCCGTTAGTGCAGACTTACTATTTGTCTGGCACCAATATGCCATTTGCAGGACAAATGGTAGTACCTGCTTACTTACCATCTACTGCAACATTGTCTAACTATTTATCTAAAGTACCTGGTGCGATGACAGGGTTAGTGCATAACCCATTTAGCGATACTTTAGATACACAATTGTCTGGTATTGATCCATTAATGCCATTGCCGACGATTAAAATTGAAGATGTGATTGGTAAAGCGTTATCTAGCCTTGTACCTGAAGTGGTTGAGTTAGAGGAAGTCATTGTACAAGACGATCCTAGAGCTTTAATGAAGCCAATCAATAAGGTGCTGGTACATGCTCGTGGTTGTACTGCGGTTAAATTAATCCGCAAAGCCCACGACAATAATATCAATGTCGTGCTGGTTGCGTCAGATCCTGACATGACGTCTGTACCTGCTGATATGCTGACAGAAAGCGATAAGCTTGTTTGTATAGGTGGTAATACATCAGATGAAAGCTACCTAAATGCTTACTCAGTATTGAAAGTGGCTGAGTATGAAAATGTTGATGCGCTGCACCCAGGTATTGGTTTCTTATCTGAAAGTCCGCAGTTTGCAGCATTATGTGTAAACAACGGCGTTAACTTTGTTGGCCCTAGCGTATATTCAATGACGACTATGGGTAATAAATCAAATGCGATCCATACATCTCAAGCGCAAAATGTACCGGTTGTACCTGGTAGCCATGGTATTTTGACCAATGCAGAGCAAGCGGTAAACGTGGCATCTGAAATTGGTTACCCTGTGCTGTTAAAAGCAGTACAAGGTGGTGGTGGTAAAGGTATTCAGGTTGTTAAACGTCCTGAAGATATGATTGGTTTATTCCAAAAAACAGCTACTGAAGCGGCAGCTGCATTTGGTAATGGTGATTTGTATTTAGAGAAATACGTTACTTCGTTGCGTCATATTGAAGTGCAGTTACTGCGTGATAAATTTGGTCATACTAAAGTATTGGGTATTCGTGATTGTTCAGTACAACGTAATAACCAAAAAGTGATCGAAGAATCAGGTTCAACTATGTTGCCTGAAGAGCTGAAACAACGTGTAATGGAATACACTCGTGCGTTAGGTGATGCGACCGATTATATGGGTGCCGGTACTGTTGAGTTTATCTATAACTTAGATGCGAACGAAGTGTACTTTATGGAGATGAATACGCGTCTTCAAGTTGAACATCCTGTCACTGAAGCAACATCAGGTATTGATATTGTTAGTGCGCAGTTTGATATTGCAGCGGGTCGTTCAATTGAAAAGCTTGAGCCTGTTGACCAAGGTTACGCTATGGAAGTTCGTGTGACTGCGGAAAAAGCGGCGCTTGATAGTAATGGTATTCTTCAGCTCATTCCGAATCCAGGTAACATTACTGAATGTGTATTGCCTCAGCGTGATGACGTTGAAATTATTTCGATTGCCGCAGCGGGTAAAGAAGTATCACCATACTACGACAGCTTGATCGCTCAGATTATTATTCGTGGTACAGATCGTGCTGATGTGGTGTCTAAAATGTATGCCTACCTCGATAGTGTCGTGATTAAAGGTATTGCGACTAACATTCCATTGTTGAAGCTAATTCTTAAAGACCGAACCTTCAATGAAGGTGTGTATGACACTAACTATTTACCACGTTTAATGGCAGAGCTAGACATTCCTGCACTGATTGCCGAAATGGAAGCCGCTGCAGAAGCGATAGGGGTTGATACTGAATCGTTGCGTGTTGGTGAAAGTAATGAGCTCAAAGTATTGGCCCAAGGCGCAGGTATTTTCTATACCTCTCCAGCGCCTGGTGAAGCAGACTTCGTGAAAGAAGGTGACATTGTCACGGTTGAGCAAACATTGGCATTGATGGAAGCAATGAAGATGTTCTCTCAACTTACGTTAGCAGGCTTTAATCGTCAAACAGGTGTGTTATATCCTGAAGACCAAAAGTATCGCATAGAACGTATTCTAAATAGTAATGGTCAGCAAGTATCGCAAGGTGACTTACTGTTTGTGATATCGCCAGTCGAAGCGTAATACCTTCGATTGATTGTTTTGAAAAATACCCGCCTTTTGGTGGGTATTTTTTTGTCATACTTTCGTATGTTGTAATACACTCAAGGTTGTATAGACTTTTTTGTTCCACTATTTTATTAATTATATTGTTGGATCATACTATTGAAAGAATTGAGTTGGCTTGGATCGTCTAGCGTATTATTAGGCGCACTTTGGATATTGATTAATGTCATTAACACTAAGCATGCCCATGCTTCGGTGGTTGAGAGTCATACTATTGCCAACTTAAAAAATCGTAATGTTGTTCGTTATTGTGTTGATCCAGATTGGTTACCATATGAAGCAATTGTTGATGGACGTCATACTGGTATTTCATCTGATTATTTAGCTTTATTAGCCGATTATACCGATCTGACTTTTACCTTGGTACCGACATCGTCGTGGCAACAAAGCTTGGCCTTCCTCAAGCAAGGAGAGTGTGAATTAACCCCCATTCTAAACCAAACGCCTAAACGTGACCAATATCTGTCCTTCAGCAATGTCTTTTTTAAATCACCCAATGTATTGGTATCTCTCAAGTCTCAACCCTTTTTACAAGGATTTGAAAATATAGGTGAGCGCCTATTAGCTATCCCTAAAGGTTATCGACTGGTTGAGTATATTCAACAATTTTATCCCAGTATTAATACCATATTAACCAACAGTGAGCTTAGTGGATTAAAGAAAGTGGCTAATGGTGAGGCTGATGTATTTGTTGGGTCAATGTTTTCTGTTAATGCCTATATTCAACAGTATGGGCTCACATCGCTAAAAATAGCAGGTTGGGGCGGTCCTGAAGATGAACTACGTGTTGGGGTGATTCATACAAAGCAAGATTTACTGCCATTGATCAATGCTGGTTTGGCAAAGATTACTCAAGCAGACCATATTGCGATTTATAAAAAATGGCATAACATAACTGTAGTTGAAGACAAAGATTATGGTCTTGTTGTTCAAGTCGTCACGGTGTTGGGGGTGTTTATTTTATTTCTGCTTTATCGCACAATTTGCGTGAGCAAGTACAATGCAGATTTAGAAATCAACAACAAGCAGCTACAACAATTACAATTAGCACTTGAGAAAAAAAATAGTGACTTGGATTTTCTTGCCCAACATGATCCTTTAACAAAGTTATATAATCGTCAATATTTCAATCAGACTTTTCTCGATGAGGCTAGGCAATCACATAATGATAATATTAGTTTGGTCATTATTGATATCGATTTTTTTAAATCGATAAATGATGTCCATGGACATACAGTTGGTGACAAAATATTGGTACAAGTTGCTGAGGTGCTACAAGCATCGGTCAGAGATATTGATGTGGTTGCAAGGTGGGGGGGCGAAGAATTTGTTGTGGTGTGCCAACATATAGAATTACATGATGCTACAGAACTCTGCCAACGAATTGCCGACGAACTGATTCATTATCATTTTTACAATAATATCAAAGTGACCTGCAGTTATGGGATTGCTCAGTTAGGTAAAAATGAACCTATTCAAGAATGTTTTGAGCGCGCCGATACGGCATTATTTAAAGCTAAACAGTCTGGGCGTAATCAATATTGTAGTGCGTAGTGTTATATATGTTTGGGCTTTTTTGAACTCCCTCGATTCTGATTATTAGTGCTTATCTGTAGTGCTACTAGGTAGATAATTGACATTATGGTGGACTAAATATGTTAATTTTCGCATTTCAGCCCATATTTAGCCTTTTTAGATAAATTTAATTCATCGACTAAAAAATAATCTATTATTTTTAGTCTTTTGTTTTATATGTGATTCCTTGCATAAATTGAGCTTTTTCTCGTTAAAAATAAATAAATATTGCAACAGTCATTTGCGCCCAGCAAGGTTCCAATTTACAATATGCGCCTTAATAACCTGATGTGCGGTGTGTCGGTACTTTTTTCGCATGCTCCGTCTACTTCTTAAACTAATCATTAAAGTTGAATCATGACCGAATTATCCAAATACAGAAACATTGGTATCTTCGCTCACGTTGACGCGGGTAAAACCACGACCACCGAGCGTATCCTTAAGCTAACCGGTAAGATCCATAAGATCGGTGAAGTACATGATGGTGAATCAACCACTGACTTCATGGAACAGGAAGCTGAGCGCGGTATTACCATTCAGTCAGCAGCAGTAAGCTGTTTCTGGAAAGACCACCGCTTTAACGTTATTGACACTCCTGGCCACGTTGACTTTACCGTTGAAGTTTACCGTTCGCTTAAAGTGCTTGACGGCGGTATCGGTGTATTCTGTGGTTCAGGTGGTGTAGAGCCTCAGTCAGAAACTAACTGGCGTTATGCTAACGATTCTGAAGTTTCGCGTATCATCTTCGTAAACAAATTAGACCGTATGGGTGCTGATTTCTTACGTGTTGTTAAGCAAACTAAAGACGTTTTAGCGGCTAACCCACTTGTTATGGTTTTACCTATCGGTATCGAAGACCAATTTATTGGTGTTGTTGACCTATTAACTCGTAAAGCACACGTTTGGGATGATTCTGGCTTACCAGAAAACTTTGAAATCCAAGATGTTCCAGCTGATATGGTTGATTTAGTTGAAGAATATCGTGAAATGTTAATCGAAACTGCTGTTGAGCAAGATGATGACATTATGGAAGCCTACATGGATGGCACTGAGCCATCTATGGAAGACATCAAGCGTTGTATCCGTGCGGGTACTCGTACAATGGCATTCTTCCCAACATACTGTGGCAGCGCGTTCAAAAACAAAGGTATGCAGCTATTATTAGACGCAGTTGTTGATTATCTTCCCGATCCAGTAGAAGTTGATCCTCAACCTCTAACTGACGAAGAAGGTAACGAAACAGGTGAATTCGCAATTGTTGATCCAGATGCGCCACTAAAAGCGTTAGCGTTCAAGATTATGGATGACCGTTTTGGTGCATTAACATTCGTACGTATCTACTCAGGCCGTATCAAGAAGGGTGACACCATCCTTAACTCGTTCACTGGTAAAACTGAACGTATTGGTCGCATGGTTGAGATGCAAGCTGATGAACGTAACGAACTTGAATCAGCGCAAGCTGGTGACATTATCGCTATCGTTGGTATGAAGAATGTTCAGACTGGTCACACTTTATGTGATGTTAAGCATCCTTGTACTCTAGAAGCCATGGTGTTCCCAGAGCCAGTTATTTCTATCGCAGTTGCGCCAAAAGATAAAGGCGGAAGCGAGAAAATGGGTATTGCTATCGGTAAAATGATTGCAGAAGATCCATCTTTCCGTGTAGAAACAGACGAAGACTCAGGCGAAACCATCCTTAAAGGTATGGGTGAACTTCACTTAGACATTAAAGTGGATATTCTTAAGCGTACTTACGGTGTTGACCTGATTGTAGGTGAGCCTCAAGTTGCTTATCGTGAAACTATCACTAAAGAAATTGAAGATAGCTACACACATAAGAAACAGTCTGGTGGTTCTGGTCAGTTTGGTAAAATTGATTACGTTATTCGTCCTGGCGAACAAAACACTGGTTTCACATTCAAATCATCAGTTGTTGGTGGTAACGTACCAAAAGAATTCTGGCCTGCTGTTGAGAAAGGTTTCAGAAGCATGATGAATACGGGTACTATCGCTGGTTTCCCAGTGTTAGACGTTGAACTTGAATTAACCGATGGTGCTTTCCACGCAGTTGACTCGTCAGCTATCGCGTTCGAAATTGCTGCTAAAGGTGCGTTCCGTCAATCTATGCCTAAAGCCGGTGCACAACTTCTTGAGCCTATCATGAAAGTTGACGTATTCAGCCCAGATGACAATGTTGGTGACGTTATTGGTGACCTTAACCGTCGTCGCGGTATGATCAAAGATCAAAACGCTGGTGTTACAGGTGTTCGTATTAAAGCTGACGTACCGTTATCAGAAATGTTCGGTTATATCGGTTCACTACGTACAATGACATCTGGTCGTGGTCAATTCTCTATGGAATTCGCTCACTACGCACCATGTCCTAACAGCGTATCAGAAAAAGTAGTTGCTCAAGTTAAAGAGCGTAAGGCTGCTGAAGCTAAGAAGTAATTCTAGTGTTGATTTGCTGATAAAAACCGTTGCCTAGGCAGCGGTTTTTTTTATGATTTTTTCTATCATTACCCATATCATTGGCTATATTATACCAATCCCATTAAATATCTGGTCAGTTCAGAGTCTCTCAGGTTTTTCAATTCAAGGCACATTGATGTAGAAATGGTTGTTGCCTTTTAAATCGATGTAACACAGAAGTGGAATACCTGAGA
>NZ_JBSQBN010000066.1:0-24740 GCF_053850585.1 Shewanella sp. A22 | reverse complement strand
TGTAACACAGAAGTGGAATACCTGAGAGACTCCATTCTGGCGGGTTTCAAAGTCCTTTATGCTTCGTTAGATGCTTTCAAAATAGAATCATATTCGCTTCAATCATCTGCCTTGCCTACAGCACTTTAAACTCCCGCTGAAAGATCACATATTTAATAGGATTGGTATTAGGACTGAATATGAAAAAATGGACGTTAACTGACACGAGGTTTATCTGCATTAGGCAAACATACACTCAAACTATATCCCAAATAGATAAACCAAGAATATATCATTAATTCTAGTATGCGTTGATACACACCAACAAGATCTGAACTAGGGTCTAGATTTAAAAAGGCGTACACGCACATCCCTCCAATAGCAAAACTAATCAACTTAAAAACATTAGTTTGCCCATTAAAAGTCGAACCTGATGACATGATAAATATTGAAATTATCCCGCATATGTAACCGGGAAAAGCAGATAGCATATGAATAGTATGCGAAGTGGTTGGTTTAATTGGATTACACTCAAAATCACATGGATATAATGCAGCGATGCCAAGTGATATCCCATAAACACCAATAAAGACAAGCCCTATAATACTTTTTTTTGTTTTAGGGACAACGAGAAAGCATATAAATACGAAAGCAAGTAGAAACAATTCTGTAGGAATAAACCCCCAATAATTAACATAATTACCATGTGGTGAACCAGTTGCCCCCAACTCACTAATGTATTGTGTCACATGGCTATAATTAGGATAATTTAACCCCGCAATAATAATCGTCCCCGCAAACCAAATTAGGCTCAACACAGGGAGAGCGACAAGTAATTTTTTATGATTCAACGTTCGTTTCTCCATTTTTCAACGACTTATTGAACGTCTTTATCAATAAAGCCAGCCGCTTAAGTTATTGATTGATATCAATCCTACATGTGCTAGCTAATCGATGTAAAGAGATGACTATCATTGTGCCAGAATAGCAACAAATTTGGGGTTCCAATACATTAGGATTGGAAATAGAACGACGAGAACCATTTTTAACCGTTGGCATATATCCATATATCTCACCGTATTTAACCATCCTGTCTATCCGCTTTCGACGACAAATGCCTTCTTTAACGGCAAACACATGAACTGGGAAAAGTTAATTGGTAACACAAGATTACAGCAACGACTCTTTTAAACACTTTATGACTTAACAATAAGTTTTTTCTGCTTATAAGCAACCGCCACCGTTGCCATAATGAAAAACACCGCAAATAACCCCCATAATTGGAGCCATTTAGGCAATACCGCCAACCAACCTGCTCCCAATTGATTTAATTCGAGCATTCCCATTATCGCTGGAACAGCTGGAATAATTTGCGAAGCGAAGACCAGTGGTTCAGGAATTAATGCAATTGGCCACACAAACCCTGAAACGAATAAAATCGGCATCGACACCAGCAAGTACAGTTGCGTCGGTAACTCTCTTCGGCTAAATAAACTACTCAGATAAATGCCTAACGCTCCAGTAGCCAATAAAAAAGGCAGCATAAATAAGCCAACTTCAACAAATGTCGCAACCACACTAACGTTATACCAATAGAAACAAAACCCTAAATAGTAACTACTAAATACTGCATACATCATCAAAAACACGCTTAACCTAGCAAGCACCAAAGTCACTGGGTGTACGTGCTGCCAATAACCGGGCTTGTGCCATTGGCCTGCACCTAAAATACCTGTCCCAATAAGTAAGGTTTGATGCAAGATTAACAAAAACAA
Organism: Shewanella sp. A22; assembly: GCF_053850585.1. NCBI lineage: Bacteria > Pseudomonadati > Pseudomonadota > Gammaproteobacteria > Alteromonadales > Shewanellaceae > Shewanella > Shewanella sp. A22. Next base: position 22,986 of record NZ_JBSQBN010000066.1, on the reverse strand, counting down.
CCCCGGAACCACATAGGGTATATAACCCAAACTGGGGTTAAACGCCGGAACTGAATTAATATTAATAGCGTTAATCGCTTGTTCTGCAGCCTGTGGATTTTGCCCTCGAGCCAGCAAGCCAATTAGCTGCACTTGTTTACTGGCGTCAATACCTGCAGAAACCAACCCTTCTGCGACGGCTGAATAAATTAAAAAGTAACTCGCATCACCGCCATAACTTAATGTTGCACCTTTGCCTAATAACACATCACGTCTAAAGTTAGCAGGAATAACGAGTAATCCGTGTGCTTTACCTTGGTCGATCCACATTTGTGCTTGCTCAATACTGCTTACATTAGCGAGTATTTTAATTTTAGCACTCGCATCTGCATGACGAGTGACCAATCGACTCAATGAAGAATTATCATGATCAACAACCACAACTTGTTGTTCTGTAGGTACCTGATGCAAATACGGTAATGGATACAGTATTGAGTAAAATATCAATCCACCAAATAACGTCACCACAATGGCCTTATCAGCCAAAATAGCTTTGAATTCGGCTACGACTAATTGCCAAAAGTTGATCATTTGGCCTCCAGATTTATATGGCTATTATTTTTAACCTCTGGTGGCACTTTCTGAGCATGGCGCCCCAATATATAAAGCACTGGCAATAACAATAAAAAGCCCCAATAAGAACTAATCTGGGCCAATACTTGTGGTAAGCCAACACCATAGCTAACAACACTGACATGAGAGTCGATATAATGACTCGATGGCATAATCAACCGCCACCATCTAGCCAATATGGGCATATCATTTATTGGGAATGTGATCCCCATAAACGCAAAGGCAGGGGCAAATAGTGCCGTACAAAAACTGATAGTACGTGCACAGTCACGCATCACCATAAAAATTATCAAGACTAATAACCACACAGCCATTAGCATCACAGCCTGTGCGAGAACCAGTAGTAACAAAGCACCCGAAGCGGGCAAGGCTAAATAGTGATATAACCACAACAAAATAAAGCCACCATGGAGAAGCATAATTGGGCTATAAAGAAAGATTTTCACGCCTATTTTTGGCCAAATATTTTGAGCTAAATAGCTACGCTCACCTTGAACAATAAGCTCGGCATTGACACTATTAGCAAAAACTAACATTGACAGTAATTGCCATAATGCAATTAATATAGGCGGGACTAAAAAACCAACATAATTGTTATTTCGGTTAAATAAGGCGGTCGTTTGATTACTGATAGGCGTTAGACTTACATCAACGGTGGCTTTATTTGCGCCTTTAAGTAATAGATTCGCTTCGCCAATGTGGGTTAACCCTTCTGCCAGACTAAGCTGTAGCTGACTGGACAATAGCTTTCCCACCAGCAAAAATTGACTATTATAACGAATATCAATCGTTGGACGTTTTGATAGTAATAAGTCTTTTTTGAGTTGATAAGGCAAAATTACCAGCCCATAGACTTGCGCTCGGCGCATGGCTTCAATTGCCTCAGCTTGATTGGCAAATGAACGCGGCGCAATAACGGCGTTGGCCGAAAATTGTCTTGTTAGCATACGGCTCATTTGACTGTTGTCTAAATCAACCACGGCAACGGGTAACTGTCTTGGAAGCCCTGCGCTGAATAACCACCAAAGTGCAAGCACGCCAATTAGCGGAATATAACTTACCAAGGCAAGTTGCCAAGGCGAGTGCCATAGCGCCTTACATTCGCGCCAAAATAAATGCCTCATCAGCAAGCCTTATTAATGTTCGGCAAGCTTGTCGGCACGAAACAACACCGACATGCCTACCCGTAAATCTGCAATGGGGTGCTTAGGTGTCAGCTCCACTTCAAAGGTGCGCATATCAAAGTCGTGACCACTTTCGGTAGAACGCCAAGTAGCAAAGTTTCCCATAACACTAATGTACGACACAGTAAATTCAACTTGTTGCTGTAGTGCGGGGATATCTAACAAAACAGTTTGATCTTGTTTAAATTGCAACAATTGATCTTCCCGCACTTGTAACACGGCCCATGCATCACTCATATCAATAATGCTCACAACTGGAAAACCGCTAGGGGCTAACTCACCCGCTTGTAATAACACTTCACTCACTTCAGCTTTCTTAGGTGAAAGCATTTGACTGTCTGCCAAAATCGCATTCACTTCATTAACTGCGCCTTTTGCCATGCGTGTTTTACCTGCTGCAGCGGCTTTAGTTTCAACACGAGCGCCTTCTTTTGCCATTTGATACATAGCATATGCTGCTTGCTCTGAATATTTAGCCGCTTGCCATTGGGTATATGCTTCATCGCGTTTTTGCCGTGCGACAACACCTTCATCAAATAAATTTTCAACTCGCTGATAGGTTTTTACTTTCAGCTCTGTCGCGGCTTTGGCTTTTAACCATTGTTCTTTAGCTGCTGTAACTTGTTGTTGTCTTGTCCCATTATGGGCTTGTTGCTGCATAGCGGTAGCAGCGTCTAACCCCCCCTGAGCTTGCATTAATTGTGCATCTAATTCTGGACTACTAATGGCAAATAAAATGTCGCCTTGTTCGACTTTATCACCTTTTCTTACCAGTACGTTTTCAACTCGGCCCGGCACTTTAGACGATATATTGTACTCACGAGCTTCTATTTGTCCTTGTAACACCATCGGCTTAGGCGTAAAGGCCAACATAATGCCATAGCCCAGTAATACGATAAGTAACACGAACACGACAACCGCAATAATCTTATTAGCCCGCATAAGCAGCCCCCTGAATTTGTGTTCGATTAATAAATTCATCCACTTGGCCACTAATGGCCATCACTTTAGCGTAGGCTTGCATATAGCGATATTTAGCGCCTAATTGTTGAGTCTTAACCGCAGTAAGGCTTAATTCGGCATCGACCCTATCAATTGAGGTTGATAAACCTTGATTGAAAGACAATTCTCGCAAACGTAGATTTTCGGTCGCTAATGCTAATGACACATCTAGCGCATCGGCTTCTTCTTTGGCTTGTAGCATTTGTCGATAACTTTGGTCAATAAGCAAACTTAAATCTTGCTTGGTTTGTGCTTTGGTATAACGAGCTTGTAATAAGGCACTTTTCGCGGCTTTTACTTTACCATTGCGGCCATCACGACTAATTAGCGGTATGCTCATGCCGACACCGACCATCCAATCTGGCTCGACTTGAGCAAACAAGCTGTCATCTTCGTACAAGGTATAATTACCGTATAAAAACACTGTAGGGTAATAACTCCCCTTTTCTAAATCCACTAAACCACTTGCTTGCGCTTCTTTAGCTTCAAGTAGTTTTAACGCCGGGTGCTGCGTGAGAGTCAGCTGGCTAAGATGTGGTAATGATGGCTGTTGTTCAAGTAAAAAAAGTGCCGAGACCGGATCGACTGACGGCATGTGCAGCATTCGAGCTAAAGCAATTTCTGCCATTTCATATTGGCGCTTACTCTTGCCCCAATCTACTTTGGCATTTTCTAACGCAACTTGAGCATTTAAACGTTCAACTTTAGCAATTTGCCCTTGTTGCTCTAATTTTTTTGCATGAGTCACGTGCAAGGTTAATGAGTCCACTAACTGCTTTTGGGTTTCGACTAAGGTTTTTGTCACCGATACCGCATAGTAACGATCAACTAATTGGAGAAATAACTCACGCCGAGCCAGCGTCAACTCTTGTTCGGTCTCGGATACTTGTGCGGCATGAATCCCTTGTGCGGCAGTAATTTTTCCACCGGTATAGATGGGCCACATCGCCTGTAAGCTGGCTCGAAACACATCTTGTTCAGTAAACGGTGTAACAAAAAGTGAGCCAGGTATCGCCGCAAGTGCACTGCCAAGCGTCGGCGATAACGTACTACTGTCAAGTGCGGCAAGTGGATTTAAGTCTCGTAAATCGAGTTCGATAGGTTTTTCAAGACGAGTATAACTACCTGCAATATTTAGTGATGGATAATTGAGTGCATCTCCGGCATCTTCTTCTGCTTTAGCACGGTTAACATGCTGTGTTTTAGCATGAAGCTGATCGCTCACTTGCTCTAATTGCTGCCACGCATGGTTAAATGTAATCGGTTCAGCTAATGCGCTAAAACTGAAACAAAATAAACTCAAACATAAGCCAAGGCGGTATCGCCTTGAACAAAATGTAAAAATAAGATGTTGTGTAACCATAAAAACCTCTAGAGTTAACACCCTAAATTGTTTGCAAATAATAACTTAAAGCCGCTATGTTCACAGCAGCATTGTCAGATAAAAAAGGCTTACCAAGCACAAATACTCAGCAAGCCATTATGGGGGCAATAAGCGGTTAATGTTAAGCTGTACCGCCTACCGTTAGGCGATCAATTTTCAGTGTTGGTTGTCCAACACCTACTGGCACGCTCTGTCCGTCTTTACCGCATACACCAACGCCTTTATCTAAGGCTAAATCATTACCAACCATCGAGATTAATCCCATGGCTTCGGGGCCATTACCAATTAATGTTGCACCTTTAATGGCTTGGGTAACTTCACCGTCTTCTATTAAATAGGCTTCTGAAGCCGAGAAAACAAACTTACCTGAGGTGATATCAACTTGTCCACCACCAAAATTAGGCGCATAAATACCTTTCTTAACCGACTTAATAATGTCTGCAGGGTTTGACTCGCCCGCATTCATGTAGGTATTGGTCATTCGTGGCATAGGTAGGTGTGCATAAGATTCACGGCGGCCGTTGCCCGTTGGTGCTTGCCCCATTAAACGGGCATTTAACTTATCTTGCATATAACCTTTTAGCATGCCATTTTCAATTAAGGTTGTTTTCTGGCTTGGCACGCCTTCATCATCAATACTTAATGAACCACGGCGATTTTCCATTGTACCGTCATCAACGACGGTCACCTGTGGCGACGCCACTTGCTGACCGATTTTACCGCTAAAGGCGCTACTGCCTTTACGGTTAAAGTCACCCTCTAAACCGTGTCCAACCGCTTCATGCAGTAACACCCCTGGCCAGCCATTGCCAAGTACCACTGGCATTTCTCCTGCTGGAGCATCAATGGCATTAACATTAACCTGTGCTTGACGTACGGCTTCACGGGCAAACTCAAAGCTTAATGGTAAACCGGCTTCGTCAGTGGCAAGAAAAGCATTGTAATCATGGCGACCGCCACCGCCAGCACTGCCGCGCTCACGTTTACCCTTATCTTCTAAAATAACGCTACAATTAAAACGCACTAATGGACGAACATCGGCAGCTAACGTGCCGTCACTTGCCGCAATTAATATTTCTTCGTGCACACCAGATAAGCTCACAACCACTTGAATAATCCGGCTGTCTAGACTGCGAATATAAGCATCGGCTTGTTTTAAAAGCTCAATTTTTTTCACTTCATCCATTGCGGCTATCGGATCAGCACTGTCATATAGTTTATGTGCTGTTTGACGCTTAAACGCTTGCACCTGGTGTTGTTCACCTGCGCTTGCGATACCTCGAGCAGCTCTTGCTGCCGCATCAAGGGCTGTCGGAGTAATCTCGTCTGCATAAGCAAAACCTGTTTTTTCACCAGTAATGGCGCGCACCCCCACACCTCGTTCAATGTGAAAGCTGCCCTCTTTGACTATGCCATCCTCTAATACCCAAGACTCATGACGACAAGCTTGAAAATACATGTCTGAAAAATCGATATTGTGTTGATGGATGGTATTTAAGTAACTTTGTAAACCATCTAAGGTTAATCCATCTTGCAATAAACTCTGCTCTACTTGGGTTAAAAATGGCATTAAAATTCTCTTTATTAATGGGTAACGCATACTGCGAATTCAGTTTGTTCAGGGCTTTCAGTATTATTTCAACTGTGGCGCCGTAAATCGATTATGGCCAATCACAGGCATCTGTTGACGAATACGCTGAAGTTCCATTATATCAACGTTAGCTTGTACCCAGCCGCACTCTGTAGCTTTTTCTGCAATCACTCGGCCCCATGGGTCTACAACCATACTGTGCCCCCATGTTTCTCTACTACCTTGATTATGCTGACCCCATTGGCCTGCGCCCAATAAGTAGCATTGTGTTTCAATTGCCCGAGCTTGTAATAACACCTGCCAATGCGCCTCCCCCGTCACCTTGGTAAACGCGGAAGGTAATGCTATATAATCAGCACCGGCTAAACGTAGCGCCCGAAACATATCGCCAAAACGGATATCATAGCAAATAGCCAAACCAACTTTGCCAAAAGGAGTATCAATCACACTAATGTGATCGCCTGGATGAAAGGTATCACTTTCGCGATAAGTTTTGGTGCCATCAGCAACCTCAACATCGAATAAATGCAGTTTATCGTAATGTCCTAGGGTGACGCCATAATCATCAAAAAAATAACAACGGCTAAATACTCGGCCATCTTCTGCGCGCATGGGAATAGTGCCAGCAATTAAATACACTTGATGTTGTTTCGCCAACGCCGACAATGCACTTTTTAGTTCGCTTTGATGCTCAGTACCAGCATGTTCTAATTGCTGACTTTCATGACCACCAAACAGCAAACAACACTCAGGTAACACGACCAATTGTGGTTCATTGGCATCTCTAGGTAGGTCGTTAAGCTGCGAGTCGACAAACGCGAGATTGGCTTTGACATCGCGACTGCTTTGACATTGCAATAAGCTGATTTGCATCTCTTACTCCTTGTGGCAACACGACATTCATTAATGGCTCGGCAAAAACCGGCTTGATTAATGGGGCTTCAGTACCCCCTGCTTGTGTATAACCCGTCTGAAAATCATTATCTTTTACAGAAATAATTTTGCTGGATGACGGTACATTGTCTGACTCAGGCCCATTTGGCACACCCGTATCGATAATGCCTTTTTCGAGCGTCTTGTGCTCAATATGACTATTTTCATCGTTCTTAATGTCGGGTCCAAGATTAGGATCTACATCGGGTTCATCTGCTTGCGGTAAAATAGCTTTAGGAATTTCAATTTCTTTACTCTTACGCTCAAGCTCTTCGAGTTGCGGATTATCCATCGTGCCAGTCACTCGGAAGCGAATTTCAGAAATGACTTCAATTACCGGCTCTAACACTTTCGTCAAAGCAAATGCACCTAAGCCCAAAGTCCAAGCGCTGGTGCTCAATAACACCACAGTTGGTACACTAGAAGCAAGCTGTGGCACAAAACGAATGTCGTAATTTAGGCTTTGGCTAGTGAGATCGGTGTAACCTCTTACTCTCATACTACCTGCAATGGCGTCCATTTCTGTATCAGTGGTTTTAACTACACCATTATCAATAGTAAGGTTGCCAGCAAAGGTATTGAAATATAGACCTTTACCAAAAACATCCGAAAAATCTAACGACAGCTTACGCAATAATGAATCTAAACTAAATAACGAAAAGACTCGCGCACCTTTGTCACTAATCTCCGACAAATGACCTTGACCTAATGCAAATTTTAGCTGGCCATTAAGGGTATCAAGGGTGAAATGATAAGGCGCACCTTGCCAAGATAACTGGCCACTTAAATCCAGTGGTGCATCTCGCAAGCCAGGATTAATATTTAATATCGCTGATAAATCATCGAACTTATCAGCATGTAAATTAACATCAAACAACGTTTTATCAATATCATTTTCGACAGACCATAGCCCATTAGCTTGTAACGCTACCGTAGGTTTAGTAAGTGAAATGGTTTGAAATTGATAACCCTGATCTTGTGGAAAACCTTGTAGTACTAAATGACCAAAAGACAAGTCATCCACTCTAAAATCATCTACATCAACGGCCAACGTGGGCAAATGTTGCTGCATAGACGTAGCGTCTAAATCTATACCTTCAACAGTATCCATTGCTGAGAATAAATGCAGTTTTTTAGCCACTACTTTAATCCCTTGTTCACGCCAGTTAGGGTAAAAATCAATTCTGCCATCAAACTGTTGTGACTGAGCATCAAAACGCCAGACATGTTCAGTCGGTTGAGCATCAAAGTGTAATTTATCAAATAATTGCCCCAATATATTCAACTGAGCAATATCTGCATGCACTCCCATTAATGGCGGAAAGGTTGTTGTTTTCGTATCAAGATCTGACACAGTGGTGTTAGTGGGATGAGTTGCCGTGGTCACGCTGGGCAATTCATCCGCTGATAAAATACGGTCTCGTATTGTTGTGGTAATAATGTCGCTATCGACTGTTGGGCTAAAACGATTAATCATTGGTAACCATTGCGTCAAATCGATTTTTGGTAAATCTAAATGTATGTGTCCCTGCTGCTTACTCAATCGGTCGCCAAGCTTAAAATGACGGCCAATCATTATGTCGTAAAAAGCCAATCTACTGCCACTTTCAGCATTAAATCCTCCCCAAAACTCTACATCATCACCCAATTTGATGCTTAAAGAAGATTGTTTATTATCACCAATTAAGTCGACTCTGAGGGGTTTAGGTTCAACAGCAGATTTTTTATACGGAGAAGGCAAATCTAACGATGTACCCAGTAAATCAGAATTAGCCGACAGCTGTAAGCTGTAACCGCTGGGGTCAAAAATCATCGTAAGCGCACCGCCCCAATTCATCTCGCCGCTATAGGTCCCTGTCATGGGATTGGTTAATTCACTTGGTAATGTGCCGAGGTTCCAACGTCCGGTCATGTCGACACTCAAGGCCGAATGACCATTTTGCTTACCTGTAGACGCGCTAAACGTTAACGGTTGATTAAACAGTTGTGCCTTAATATTTTCTGCATTAACTAGCTCATTTTCAAACGTCACTTGGCCAGTCACTTTTTGCAAATTTAACCCTGGAGTAGCAATATAAATGGGATTATTGGTTAAATTAACTTGGCCTTTAATTACTTGTTCTCCCCCCTGATATAAAGGAATAGAGAGATCCAATGTAGTGTTAATTTGCTGCTTAATTTGAAGCACATCCAAGGTGGTACCAACAGAGTCTTGCAATGAAGAAGCATTAATCACCTTGGTAGCAGCTTGTGCATCTGTGGTGATATCGGCTTCCACTTTAAGAAGTGATTCATTCCCCAAGTGCGCGATAGACACCTGCGCTCCATCTACAACAACATTATCGAGTTTGCCATGCTCAATCTGTAAATCCATCATGTCATTTTCAAATAAAGCAGATAGGGTAAGCTGACTCACTGCTGGCCAATCTGGTTGAAACTTAAAGATGCCGTTATCAAGGGTAAAACCGGCTTGAAACGTTCCGCTACGGTCATCATAAGGGTAATCACCTAACGCACCATGCCAGACAATTTGGGCATTATTTACGTTCCCTGCAACTAAACCGTCATTAAGATAGCTGACTAAATCCGGACTCATTGCCATAAGTGGAAAATAACGCCCAACATAAGCAACATTATTAATACTTAACTGAGCAGCCAACCCCATATGAGTCTGTTCCGACAACTCAAAGTTAAGACCTGCTTGCAGCGTAATATCTGCATTTTCAAATACCATTCTAGGCAGGGTTAGACGTTGTTGTTCAATATCATAACGCCCATTAATCGGGCTACCATGTACGGTTAATGGCTGACTAAAATCATCATTAAAATCGAGTGTATATTCTTGTTCGGGTAAGGTAAATTCAAGCTGATTATTCGCCCACGTCAATTGGGCATCAATCGGACTGATTCCAGGTATAGACTGCAAGGGTTGCCACTGCAATTGCTTAATATCAACCTTGGCAACTATAGGTTTATCTACTGGCTTATAGAGCCGAACTGGCCCAATTTGTCCCTGAGGATTAAGCTGCTGCCAACCATTCACTTGCGACTTACCCAGCCCTGGAACTAGCGGTAACATGGGTTTGAGGTATGACGGAATAATTTGATTCACATAACCAAAAAAATCACCTGCATGAGTCCCAAGTGCAAACTCTAATGATGGCCAAGTTTTATCATTCGTTGATAAATGTAAATTGTGGCTGGCAACTTTCCATCCATCCGATTGTGGCGTCCATTGCAATGAACCAGAATGGATAGAAAATTTTTGTTGAGTATCTGCATCGCTCCACTGTAACCAGCTGGGTTTAAAAACTAAAATACCATCACTAATTTGACGTTGTTTAAATGTCATCCATGCGTCAAGATTTATCACACCTTGAAATTCAATTTTGTCACTGTTCTGTTGTGCATTATGTTGTCTAGAAGCCCATTCGCCTAAATCCAATGAATCTGCTGTAACGTAAAGCTGACCCGCGACAGTATCAGGCTGATGTCCATTACCACTAAGATCGATTCGTAAGGTTAATTGTTCTTGCTGCGATTGGAACTGATCAACATGGATCAAACCTTGGGCTTGGTGACGGTTAGCCGTATTTTGCCATAGCAGGTTATCAACAAAAATTGGTCGATAATCATGTTGCTGGCTCACCAAAAGCAATGATGCATCGGTAATTGAAAAATGCCCTAACTGTTCTAACAACAAGCTATACAGCCAATCAAGATTAGCATGGTTATCGGCTTCAGAGGGGTTACCGCCCGTGGTTAGCTGGTCAAGATCTAGCGCCACTTTTACACCATCAAAGACCACGGTTTCAATTTGTGGACTTAAGGAAAAAAGCGACTGCCAAAAGTCGATTTTAATGTGAACATTTTGACTAATAACAGTAATAGGTAAGTTATCTTGTGGTGGTAAAACTAAATTCTTAACCGTCAATGCAGGCCCAAAAGCTTGCCATTCGGCATTCAGTTCATCCATTTGAACATGCAGCTGGTATTTACTTTCAAGATAAGTGACTAACTCTGTGCGCACTTCAGGAATATGGGGCAATAAACCGCGAATAAGGCTCACAACCAGCGCAAAGAGCACTAGCGAAATAGCCAAAATTTGCCAACAGATCCTGTTGATAGAGACAGCCCTAGTTGTTGACACTACATCATCACCACATCATATTTACTTTGAATGTATAACGGTTCATTTTGCAAACGAATACGCTTACCTATGTAGACTTCTAATTCTGCCAACAAATGAGATTCATCACCACTAAAGCTCATATACACGGCTGGCGAGCAATACAATAAAAACTCATCGGCTTTATAAGCACGATTTAAACGAATAATTTCCCGAAAAATTTCATATGACACTGTTTCGATTGTTTTCATCGTGCCTGTGCCTTGGCAAGATGGACATTCGCCACATACCACGTGTTCTAAACTTTCGCGGGTACGTTTACGAGTCATTTCCACTAAGCCTAAACCCGAAAAACCACTGACACTGGTTTTTACACGATCTAACGCCAATGCTGCATTTAAACTTTCTAACACTCTGGTTTTATGGTCATTACTCAACATATCAATAAAATCGATAATGATAATACCACCTAAATTACGCAAGCGTAATTGCCGAGCAATCGCTTGTGTCGCCTCTAAATTGGTATTAAAAATGGTTTCTTCTAAATTGCGGTGTCCCACAAAAGCGCCGGTATTAATATCAACCGTGGTCATCGCTTCTGTTTGATCAATGATTAAATAACCGCCAGATTTCAGCTCAACTTTACGCCCTAGCGCGCGCTGAATTTCATTCTCGACATCATACAATTCAAAGATAGGTGCAGGACCAGCATAATGCTCAATTTTTTCTGCAATTTCAGGCATAAACTCTTGGGCAAACTGCTGTAATTCTGCATAAGTCCTCCTGGAATCAACCTGAATATGGTCAAGCTCAGTTCCAACAAAGTCGCGGATGATCCGCACAGGCAATGCCAAGTCTTGATACAGTAAAATAACGCCCTTACGCTTGCGGCGTTCACTCACTTTGGCCCACACTCGGCGTAAGAAAGCCGCATCTTGAGCGAGTTCATCTTCGCCAACATTTTCAGCCGCAGTGCGAATAATAAAACCACCATCGTCGTCGACATAGGGTAAGGTAATATTTTTAAGGCGCTGACGTTCTTCTTCAAGCTCAATACGCTGGGAAACACCCACATGGCTTGAACCCGGCATAAAGACTAAATAACGTGAAGGCAAAGTAATATCTGTCGTTAAGCGAGCACCTTTAGTACCCAGTGGATCTTTTACCACCTGCACCATAATATCTTGCCCTTGGCGGACAAGCTCAGCAATATCACGTACCACAAAGTTGCCCTTTTCAACATCGGCAACACATTCTGTATGGGGAACAATGTCTGAAGCATGGAGAAAGGCGGCTTTATCTAAACCAATATCAACAAATGCGGCTTGCATACCCGGCAAGACACGGCTAATTTTACCTTTATAAATATTGCCTACCAAACCTCGCTTCATACGACGTTCAATATGTACTTCTTGTAAAACACCATGCTCAACTAATGCTACACGCGCTTCTGTTGGCGTGACATTAATGAGTAATTCAGTGCCTTTTTTACGTTGTGCTTTTACATTCATAAGCCACCAGTATTCAGGTCATGCTCCAATCGTAATGTTGCCAGCAGCAGGACCACCGTAGAAGACCGATTAAAGCAATAAAGTTAAGTGTGCTGCATCATGCAGGCTAACAATTCACGAGTATCAACTAAAGGCAAACCAACAACAGCAGAATAACTGCCTGCTATTGATTTAACAAAGCAGCCACCTAATGCTTGTATTCCGTAAGCTCCAGCTTTATCCATAGGTTCACCTGAAGCCACATACGCTTCAATATCAGCCACGGCTAGCTCACAGAATGTCACTTGGGTGCAACACAATCTGCTAAAAGTCTGCTTCCCATCCGTTAATGCGACTGCGGTCATCACTTCATGAGTTTGACCCGACAACAACATCAGCATGCGTTTGGCATCGTCTTGGTCGATGGGTTTACCTAATATCAAGCCATTAAGCACCACGATGGTATCCGAGCCTAACACTTTAGGGGCAATAAAATGGTCGCTAAGAGCCAAGCCCGCTTGCGCTTTTTCAAGCGCTAATCGACACACATATTGAGTAGCAGTTTCGGTAGATAGGGGCGTTTCATCGATATCAGGTGCAACTAACTCAAACGTAAAATTGGGATAACTAAAGCCTGCTTGGTTCAATAATTCTTTTCTTCTTGGAGAAGTGGAAGCCAGTACCCATGTCATCAATTCTTTACTCTCATTTAGTGTACATTAAAACCATTCTTACGTGAGTACGTTAGATTAACGAACCTTATAATGGCGACGCATATTGCGTAGCACCCAAAACACCCACCACCAAATGAATAAGCTCGAAACGGCAGGTAAAAATACATCCACATTAAATGGTATCGCGCCAACGGCAACGAACTGAACCCAAAAGACCACTGCATGATAAATGCAGATAAAACAAGCAACTAATATCGATTGTTGCCAACGGGGATAATTGCGTAATCGCTGACACAATAGCACGACAATATAAATCACCAACGACAAGGCTAATGAGCGGATACCTAAAGTCGCCCCTAAGAGCACATCAAGCATAACTCCTAGCAGCCACGCGGTAAGAATACTGTAACGATGCGGTAGTGCCATTGCCCAATATATCATTACCATTAATAACCAATCAGGTCGCCATGCTTCTACCATTTGGGGTAATGGCATAATTTGAAACATCATACCGATAAATAATGTCAGCCAAACCACTAAGCGACCATTTGCAACATGCGCTCTCATTGGCTCACCTCACTCGTTGCGGCTTTGGCTGCGGCATCATTCATCAAGCCTTTTACATCGTCAGGAATTGTAAAAGGTTTGGTTTCATCTGGCCAAATAAGCAATACGTAACGAATACGATCAAGTGCTGCTAGTGGCTGTGCATTAATCACCGCATAGCTTTGCCCATCATCACGAGATACGCTGATAACACGTGCCACAGGATAACCTTCCGGAAAACGATTACCCAAGCCTGAGGTCACCAGTAGATCACCAACAATAATGTCGGTGCTCTTAGCCACATGACGTAACTCAATTTGGTCTATGTCACCTGTACCGTTGGCAATAGCACGCACATCGTTGCGAGTCACTCGAACAGGAATGCCATGGGTCGTATCAGACACCATCAACACACGGCTGGTAAACTCACTAACCTCAACCACCTGCCCTACAACACCTTGAGCATCAACCACAGGTTGACCAACATAGACACCTGTTTGCAAACCATGATTTAACACCACAAACTGCCGAAAAGGATCGCTGGCCACCTCCATGACTTCGGCCACCATCTTGCGAGAATCCATATGCACGGGTGAACCGAGTAGTGCCCGTAAACGCTCATTCTCTTGGCGAACATGCTCAAAACGCTGTAAACGTTCAGACATTACCAGTTGTTGACGTAACAGTTCTTTATTTTGCAACTCAAGCATATTACGGGTCGCAAATGCTTCGGCGGACCAATCAAGCATGACACCTGGAACATTGGCTAAATACTGCAGAGGGCTTAATACTGAAGATAAAGATTGACGAACAGGGTCAAGGCGATGATTAGTGATGAGTAATGCCACCGACAAAAGAATTGCCAGTGTCAGTCTAAATTGATTAGAGACGCCACGAACGAAAATTGGTTTCATAAATTGTTCGCAACTCTGTTAACCTACAAAAAACGTTAACAAAGTTGCTCAGCAAATAGTGATTAGTTCTCTTCAGAGAACAAATCACCACCATGCATATCAATCATTTCAAGGGCTTTCCCGCCACCACGAGCAACACAAGTCAATGGATCATCTGCAACCATGACCGGAATACCCGTTTCTTGCATAAGTAAACGGTCTAAGTCGCGCAACAATGCGCCACCACCAGTTAACACCATACCGCGTTCTGAAATATCTGAAGCAAGTTCTGGTGGAGATTGCTCTAATGCCACCATGACGGCACTTACAATGCCAGATAACGGCTCTTGTAATGCTTCTAAAATCTCATTGCTGTTCAACGTAAAGCTTCTTGGTACGCCTTCTGCCAAGTTACGGCCACGGACTTCAATTTCAAGCACTTCGTCACCAGGGTACGCGGTACCAATAGTGTGCTTAATCCGTTCCGCAGTTGCCTCGCCTATTAAACTACCGTAGTTACGGCGCACATAGTTAATAATGGCATCGTCAAATTTATCGCCACCAATACGCACTGATGAAGAATACACCACACCATTCAGCGAGATAATGGCAACTTCAGTCGTGCCGCCACCAATATCAACCACCATAGAACCTGTGGCTTCTGATACAGGTAATCCCGCACCAATCGCTGCAGCCATTGGCTCTTCAATTAGATAAACTTCACGGGCACCCGCACCCATCGCAGATTCGCGAATAGCACGACGCTCAACTTGAGTCGCGCCCACAGGTACACACACAAGAACACGTGGACTAGGACGAAAGAAACTGTTGTTATGCACTTGCTTAATAAAGTGTTGAAGCATTTTTTCAGTCACATAGAAGTCGGCAATAACACCGTCTTTCATTGGACGAATAGCTTGAATATTGCCAGGTGTACGGCCGAGCATTTGTTTTGCATCGGTCCCTACAGCAGCAACAGATTTGGGACCATTACTATTGCGTTCGCCGCGAATGGCAACCACAGAGGGTTCGTTCAACACGATGCCTTCATCGCGAACATAAATAAGAGTATTTGCCGTACCTAAATCGATCGATAGGTCGTTAGAAAAAATGCCGCGCAGCTTTTTGAACATGTATCAGGCCTGTATTCTGTGGAGTCAGAAGAAAGAAAAATCAGCTAACTTTATCAATGACACCCCCATTCTACAAGACCGAACGGGTTAACAATTGCTAATCTGGCACTTTTTTTTACAAAAGTGTATAAAAAAATGCCAATTGGTTAACTTTAATCCAAAAAAGAGTAAAAAAGGCGTTTTTTTATTCAGATTATTGGCCTACTTCACGCCAGTAAATGATCCGATCATGGCCTCGGTAACGACCAAAAAACGCACTTGCTCTTGGGTCATATAACTGATTGGGACTTACTTGGTCCCAATTCCAATACCACTTAAGCCAATCTTCAACTTGTAGCGGTGCTGTCACTTGGCCTCGATATGTTTTAGAACCGGTGTTTTGCCATAATAAGCTTAACTGGCCACTACTCATTGCAATGTTAGCGGTACTGCCATCGCTGCGGAGCACGGTTTGGTCTGAGGCTATTAATGGAGCGTATATTTCGGTGCCATCAAGTACATCGATAACTTGCGTACAGTTATCATTAACATTGGTTATCCAGTCGCTACCATTCCAATACTGGGCATAGGTTGGCATACGCAAAATGTCATCCTCCGGACCAAAGGTATTGTCCATCACCACCCTGCCATGACGGAAAGCTTGAGTGGATAACCATTTTGCAGTGCAATCATTAGCATCAACACAGTTATCTGTGGTATCTGGACGCATATCAGATGACGAAACTAAAGACACATTCCCATCATTATCGAATACTTGTACGCCAATATCTAACAAAGAAAAAGGTCCATCGACACCCGAAGCGGTCATTCGCTTGAAGCTCGCTAAATAAGTGGCGTCAACGCTTGCTTCACCCAAAACCCAAGACCCAGTATTGATAGGTAGAGCGCTTAATCTGCCACTCAAATCTATACCATTGTTACTATTTTCACCCACAAGAATGGCATTCGCTTTAGCAAAAGCACCTTGATAATTTTTAGTGATATCAGTGCCAATATTAAAAGCGCTTAACGTCAACGTCAGACTAAAAGGTTGGTCCATATAAGTAAAACTACCGCAAGATGGCAGCACACTTGAGCGGCTAACAACAAAACGGTCTGGCACAAAACGGCCTATGGCAGGCGATGTGGCGAGAGGAATATCATAAAAATTCGACTCCAAATATTCTATCTTCGGCTTAGCCGTAAATTGAAACACACCGACTTCGCTTACTGACTGAGATACAGTATTACGATTAGTCGTTTCCGCTATGTGATTATATTTTTTAGAGCCAACCGCACCAAGTACGCCATCTTTTGGATCGGGATCGACCAATTGATGCCCTAACTCAATGTCATTATGGGCATAATTGGGCGTATTAATATTATCGCAAAAATTGGTATCGCCGTCAGACTCCCAAGCTTTCCCTTGAATAATTAAGTTAAATGACTCGCCAGCTTTTTTGTAAACATCACAAGAACTGTTACCTGCGGAGCATTTTGCACTAATATCTTCTGGGGTAACACACAAGCCCACGGGGAAGCTAACAAACTGATCTGAACCTAACATGATCAATCCCTGCTCATCACCTGTGCCAGTATACTTTGCATCTAGCTGCATTTTCCCTGCATCAGGGTAGTTAACAATAAGTTCAGCTTTACCATCGGTATCGAATGCCAACTCAAGCGTTGTAGCGGCACTCTCTAGTTTACTTACTACCTTACTATTCACCGTTGTCGATTGACCATTAATTGGAGTAATGGGATCGATATAAGAGCTCCAAAAATCGACATTTTTAGTGGTTTGAGAAAATAGAGGTATACATTGTTGAGTAACATCTGAGGTTTTCACTGCACGGATTGTAATATTGTCAGTTGGTTTGTTTGCTAGCTTATCTGGCACATCAAAAATAAAACCACTTTCGGCAAAGCTAAAGGTGCAGCTTGCTATATTTAGCGCGCCTCCCCCCTTGCGGCACAAAGTGTCACTGCCCGCTATGGTTGAAGGAACGGAAGATGTGACCCCAATAGTGATTGGCGTAATGACATTATTACGTAAATCGACCGTTGCGACACCATCTTCAAACTGAACCACATTGGTTTTATTACCCTCAACATACCAAGCACCATTTGCGTTAGGCTCAAGTGATAAATTCGCCTCCACTGGGTCAGTAAATAAATTACAGGGCACGCTCGCATCTTTACAAGCTCTGACAGTCATAGTCTCAGCCTTGCAGGTAAATGGCGAGCTAGAATAGTCAAACTCAAAATGATGAACTTGTTGGCCAACTGGATTTGATTTAAGTGCACAAACCTTAAAGTTATCCATCTCATGATTATTGTTTGAACCGCCAGTGGAGCCAGTAATAGACAGGTAAAAATCTTTAGGTACAGGTGCTTGACCGCTAAAACTCAAGGCATCAAAAGGGGCTATTAAGGTCTCATAATCAGCAGGATTATCCCTATTCAGCGTATCGCGTAGTACTGACACCATGGCCTTACCTGGAGTTCGAGAATCTATGATGATTTTATATCTATGATTTGGCTGAGCGTTAGATGTATTACGCACATCAATTTTGGGGTTAATGTTGGCATTAGTCCCTGTTAAGTAACGGTAACTTGTGCCAGCAGAGCCACGAATCGCCACGGCTTGAGATCTAAACCCAGGCCCACCAACCTTACCTTCGTTGGCGCTAGAAAAGTTCCCGTATTCATCCAACGCTATGCCCAGCCAACCACCAGCAAAACCTGGAGTGCCATTATTACGCTGGGCATACCCTAAAGCGCCACCAAAACTGCCTGGCTGAGGGGTCTTACTCGCATCAGACAAAATAACGGCAATGCCATCAGCACCTGTTCCCCACAGGCTTGACCAAGCAAAATAATCAAATTCTACCTCAACTAAATTATCCGCAGCAGGAAATAAGCGCTGATAAGTACTTGATGTAGCTTGATTACCTCTAGCAGAGGTAAAGCGCAGTCGATTACTCACGATTGAAGGTGGTAATGAAGAACCTAACACCTTGAGCGCCCAATCATCACCAACGTCATTACGATTAAAATCGTCACTAAAACATGTTAAGGGATCTGTTTTTTTCTCAAAAGCAACAAAGCTGTAATGTTCATAAGTATGCCTACGTTGATTATTTCGATACTGATCTTCGTCTGTGACCATACTGACTGCGGTATTACTCAACAGACATCGACGCAGCCAACCACCATCATTATCACGACGGCTCGTCTTACTCGCAACAAATAAAGGGGGGTTCGTAAACCCAATAAGTGGTGTGGAGAAAGAGCATTGCGAACTCAAGCTACTGTTACCATTAGAGTTAATTGTGACAGCACTTCCAAAGTGATAATTGACATTTTCACCATCCAATACCAAAGTCCCGCTGCCCGACTGAACGGCTAAATAAGCAATGGTTTCATATTGAAGCGAATAATTATTCAAGTTACCTGGTTGGCATCTATCGGACCAGCGAGTTCTAACTTCAGATGCATCCATCGCCAGTTCAATACCATCATTAGTTGATTGTGCAGTACTGGTTAACCAGCAATTATTATTTTGTGTTTGAAGTTGATTGAGTTGTACATTTTGGCTGCTAGGTAATACGACTTGTTTATATTGGTCATTCGAACCCATTAACGCTTTGTTTTGCTCAACAGATCCAGCAGTCAATGTTGTTCCATTCGATAATGTGTATGTTCCTGGTATCACCGCAATCCAGTGCACTTCTGACATTACAGCACCATCTACCGCATTACTTGGTGGCTCTGCTTGAGTCAAGGTAAAGCCTGTCGAATCAATATTGCTTAAAAATACACTTTGCGGCCCATCATTTTCAGGATCATTTGTTGAAATGGTTGGCATAACAAAAACTAAAGGGGTTACGCCAGTTGGGAATGCTTTATCAAAAACAACACTGGCTTGGGTACTATTTGAAGCAACATAAGATTTACCATACTGAATATGAAAGTCTAAATATGTAGGTGAGTTATCTGTTATTGATGTGTTACCAGACATTTCAAGATATCTTGAGCTCACTCGGCCAGCTATAGCCGCGTTAGTATTTAATGTTAGCTTTTCATTCGCATATATATTCGCTGCAATACTCGATGAACCATTCAAAGTGAGATTATTATAAGCAATAAGTTGCAATTTATTACTTTTGGTTTGGTTAATAACGGTACTGTTAAACGTAGCATCGTTATTTATAAATATTCTGGCATCTCCTTGAAGGATGATCTCTGAATCTGAATTTAACTCTAGAGAATTTATCCAATAATCACCAGCAGGTAATACGAGTTTGGCACCTTGACCTAACGCTATTTTATTAAAACGGTATTCAGTTCGAGCCGATGACATAGTTAAAGTACATGAGGAATATAAACTCACACTGTTGAATTGATTCTGGTTATTTGATCCTAAACTTAATTGTTGACCATCGTTACAATATCCAACTCCACTATTACCATTACTGTATAAGAATGCATTTTCATTCGTCAACTTTAGCCCTTGGAAATCAGTTTGAGTGATACTACACATCCTCGAACTGCCATCAATATTGTCACAGCCTTCAGTTGGAAATCCATTGTCAATATTACGTGAACAATAAGCTAATGAACGTCCAAGTGCCCCTCTTATTTTAGCGTTGCGATACATCACCAATTGAGTATTAAAGATATTATTACAGGCAAGCGTACTACCATATTTATGATGACCCTGTGCGACCAGAGGCCAAGTTGCCGATGCATCAATAATATTAAAAGCAAACGCATTTTTAAGGCTAAAAATTAGTATCAAACAAGCTATTGATACTAGTTTGTAAAAGGACTTAATTCCCACGAGCTTCTACCTCCACTTGGCGACTGACTCGCAAACACGTAGAACTGCTTGCAGTACCCGCACAATTACCTGTTTCACATACCGCTAGGCTATTAATTCGATATTGGTTCACACTACCTACAGTGGCAATATTGCACGTTATTGACACAGAACAATTATAAAAGCCTAACCCAGCAGGAGAAACCCATGTGGTATTGACATCAGCACAGTTAGCAACAGAACCATTAACAGGAAACAGCTCAGCTAATGCTGCATCGGCGCCACTGTTGGCACTAAATAATGCCCGAGTGCCCCACACTTCCATGTTCACCGACTCATCTGCATCACCAACAATACGAATTAAGCTTGCAGCGATGAGAAACATTACTGTGAGCACAAAAACACCGATAATCAGTGCGCTGCCTTGTTGCGAATGTTGGCTTAATTTCAGCTTAGGGAACATTCATCACCTGCACTTGATGGTTATATTGAAATGTTTCACCATTAACACTAAATATCGGCTGTAAATGCACTATCGCATTGGTCACCAGTGTCGATGGAGTAAGGACCACCGCGGGATTAACCGCTAACGCATTAGCGACATTTTGCGCCATTAACACCCCATTACCCATCGCTGCGGGCGTAGGCTGATTGACCTTATAACCATAATTTTGGTATAGGCGCAGCTCAACACTACTGGCATTGTTAACAAAACAGTAGCTCAATGGACTATCTGCAACGTATAAGCGCTTTAACGGAGAGGACTCTGTAAAGCGGACGCTTTGGGTTAAGGTAATAGTAAGTTGGTCGCCTAATTCAGTAACACTTTGCACAATAAATCGTTTCGCCGTTGTCCCTTGAGGGTTATAAATATCTGCGGTGGTAAGTGGGTATATCAGCACTGACTGATTGTTAACTATTGGACGAATACTTTTAATCGCCGTTAAATTATTTTGCGCCGTTTGCGGCGCAAACGGCGCATTAATATAAGACGTACTGGCAGCAATAGGCAACAACTCCAAACATTGATAACTACCATCGATGGCAGTTAACGTTCGCATACTGTTGGGCACAGCACGCCGAATATCCCGTGTCATCCGTTCAATGCCAAAACGGCTTTGACTGAGCACTTGATCCACTGCGCTCGACTCGACAAAAATTCGGGTGCCAAAAATCACAAAACTACTCAACCCAACCACAACAATACCTAAAATTAAAATAACCGTTACCATTTCAATTAAAGTGAAACCAGCGGATTTACCTTGGTTGCTAAGTAACATTAGTAATTACTCCTTACCGCTTGGTAAGTGATTACTTCTCCGACAGGTGTTGTCACATCGACAGTGATTAATTTTTTTGCTTGAGTAGTAGGGTCAAGATATTCAACTGACACGTTCAGCTGATAACGAGGATAGGCTTGGGCATAAGTTTGGCTAGAGTCGAGCATGTTATCAGTTTCATCCAAGCCATGA
The DNA here is from genome assembly GCF_053850585.1 of Shewanella sp. A22. Taxonomy (NCBI): domain Bacteria; kingdom Pseudomonadati; phylum Pseudomonadota; class Gammaproteobacteria; order Alteromonadales; family Shewanellaceae; genus Shewanella; species Shewanella sp. A22. The sequence continues at coordinate 1,139 of NZ_JBSQBN010000066.1, read as the reverse complement.
TAATCATCAACGTCGTTGAACATATCGCGGCTTTCTTCAGGGCCAAGTAAACCCGCAGAAGTACAAGCAATACCACCAGACGCATTACACGCTGGTACACCACCATTAGCATTGGTATTTTGATCATATCGCTTACCCCAAATTTCATTCATGACTGAATGAGCTAACTCAGCAGAACGAACCCTATGTATCGTGGCTGCGGCCCTGTCTGCTTGGGGAAATAACATACTGGTGAGCATGACAATTGCAATACCAATCACCATCATTCCCACAACCAGTTCAATTAAGGTAAAGCCGCCATGGGAATGAGGTAGTGGTTTATGTTGAATGTTACAGAGCATGAACATACCCCTCAGATTCAACGGCAATGGCTAAGGTTTCATCTGCCACAGCATTAAAACAATAGCCAGAGCAAGCCGGAGATAACATACGGCCTAAGTTGTCAAAGGTAATCGAAAATACTTGGCTCGCGTTACTGACTAAGGTGATATTAGCGCCGCCACTAAAGGTTTGTGGTTGCTCTGTTCGGAAAGGTTTACTACAACTATTACCGCTGCGATCACTAAAATAACGCAATGTATAACCACTGGCGTTAACATCAACTTGGTAACACTGATCAGTATTTTGCATCGCTTTAAGCTGAACTTGGCGTAGCTCACTAATAAACTCATTACGTAAGGTATAAGCACTGTAAGAAGAGTCAGACAACAGGCGCGGCAACACCGCTACGGCAATAATACCAATCAAGATGATGGTGGTGACTAATTCAACTAGGGTAAAGCCAAGTTGAACCTTGCGTTGTTGACTCAATGTAATGATGTCCTTAACTTAATGAGCTGCAAATATTTACATTCTATCTCTTTTTACAAATGAAAAATGACTAACACATGCGTAAAGGTAACAATCATTACGCTTAATCAGTATGGCTAAAATAACATAAAATATCTGTCTATTTATTAAGTTAGTCAAAAAATCACTGATTCACATCATAACAATCATCTCCCCCAGAACTAGTAATACCAATCCTATTAAATATGTGATCTTTCAGCGGGAGTTCAAAGTGCTGTAGGCAAGGCAGATGATTGAAGCGAATAGTGATTCTATTTTGAAAGCATCTAACGAAGCATAAAGGACTTTGA
>NZ_JBSQBN010000065.1:0-25025 GCF_053850585.1 Shewanella sp. A22 | reverse complement strand
AGATGCTGGAGGTAGAGTAACGCAGGAGCTTGTTACCGAGGATCACTATTCGCTTCAATCATCTGCCTTGCCTACAGCACTTTGAACTCCCGCTGAAAGATCACATATTTAATAGGATTGGTATAATTAGCCTGTAATTCATTACAGGCTAATTAGCCGTTAATCTAAATAGTTTAAAATCCCCAGTGCGGCATCGCGACCTTCTGCAATAGCTGTAACCACTAAATCAGATCCACGAACCATATCGCCACCAGCAAACACTTTTGGATTAGTGGTTTGGAATGGATTGTCATCGGTTTTCTTGGCCTTAACTAATCCCCATTCGTTGGTTTCGATGCCAAAGTCGCTAAACCAAGCGGCCGGACTAGCCTGAAAGCCAAAGGCGATGATAAGCGCATCGGTTTCAAGTACTTGTTCACTGCCTGGTATCACTTCAGCACGTTGACGGCCACTGGCATCGGCTTCACCCATTTGGGTTTCAACGCATTCGATTCCAACCACTTGGCCATTTTCAGATTTAATGGCCACAGGTTGGCGGTTAAATAAGAAATTGACCCCTTCTTCGCGGGCATTTTGTACTTCACGACGAGAGCCTGGCATATTCGCTTCGTCACGACGATAAGCGCAGGTGACGCTTTTAGCACCCTGACGTACTGCGGTGCGCACACAATCCATTGCGGTGTCACCACCACCAAGTACGACCACATTTTTACCTTCAAGGTTTAAGTATGGTGTCGCATCATCTTTGGAACCCATAATGTGGTGGGTATTACCAATAAGGTACGGTAGCGCTTGAATCACGCCTTGAGCATCTTCATTGGGTAGTTTTGCTTTCATGGCCGTGTAGGTACCCATACCAAGAAATACCGAATCGTATTCATCTAACAGGCTTTGAAAACTCACATCTATGCCGACTGTGACACCCATTTTGAACTTTATACCCATGCCTTCTAGCACGGAGCGGCGGGTAGCCATAACATCTTTATCAAGCTTGAATGACGGAATACCATAAGTCAGTAACCCGCCAATTTGAGGATATTTATCATACACCACAGCCTGAACGCCATTACGCGCCAGTATATCAGCACAGCCAAGCCCTGCAGGGCCAGCGCCAATAATGGCAACACGTTCCTTACGCGGCGTGACTTGAGTCATGTCAGGTCGCCATCCTTGGGCAATCGCTGTATCGGTAATGTATTTTTCAACATTACCAATGGTTACAGCACCAAAGTCATCGTTTAAGGTACAAGCGCCTTCGCATAGACGGTCTTGTGGACATACTCGGCCACAAATTTCTGGAAGTGTATTGGTTTCGTGTACTAAATCCGCCGCTTCCATAATGCGTCCTTGTTCGGCTAGTTTCAGCCAATTAGGGATATAGTTATGCAATGGGCATTTCCACTCACAATATGGATTACCACAGTCAAGGCAGCGGTCGGCTTGTTCCTTTACTTCTGGTTGCGTAAACGGCTGATAAATTTCAATAAATTGTGTAGCACGTTTTTTTGCTTCATGTTTAATGGGGTCGGCTCGACCCACTTCTATAAATTGAAAGTCATTGCTCATGATTATCCTGCCTTTACCACTAGTTCCGGACTCTTCTGCTCAATCTTAAGCAGGTCAGCAACGGCTATATTCTTCGGTTTAACTAATACGAAACAATCCAACCAGTTTCCAAAATCACTTAAAATCATATGAGCGTGCTCACTGCCTGTTTCTGCATAGTGAGATTCGATCAGACCCTTTAAATGTTGCTGGTGGATAGTTGATTCTAATTTTTGTGTATCGACCATTTCGGTGTTAACTCGGCGATTGAAACGACCAAATTGGTCAAATACATAGGCAAAACCACCTGTCATACCCGCACCGAAGTTAACCCCTGTTTTTCCGAGGATAACAACAATCCCACCTGTCATATATTCGCAGCCGTTATCTCCAGTTCCTTCAACTACAGCTATTGCACCTGAATTACGAACCGCGAAACGCTCGCCAGCTTGACCTGCAGCAAATAATTTACCGCCCGTGGCACCATACAAACAGGTATTACCCATAATTGCACTTCGTTCACTTTGGAATGGGCTGCCAATAGGTGGGTGAATAACGATTTTCCCACCAGACATGCCTTTACCAACATAATCATTGGCATCGCCACACAGTTTAAGCTCAAGGCCGGGGCTATTCCATACGCCAAAGCTTTGACCTGCGCTACCGTTAAACCCGAGGGTTAATGGTTGCTTTGCTCCTGCCACGCCAACGGTCGTAGCGATGAATCCAGACAGTGCTGCACCTACTGAGCGATCGGTATTATTGATTTGATATTGATAAGAAAACGGTTCGCCTGTTTCAACTGCATTTCGGCAGTCACCTAATAAGGTTTGATTGAGCTGGCCAACATCAGAAGGCGGATTAGTTTCTTTCCACGTCAGTGATGAATTTGGCTGCACTTTAGGTTGATACAAAATTGGCGTTAAATCTAAACCGCATTGTTTGTCGGTTTTACCTTCAAGCGCATATAACCAGTCACTTCTTCCTACTAACTCTTCAAAACGAGTGACCCCTAATGCAGCCATCCACTCACGTACTTCTTGAGCCACAAATTCAAAGTAGGTCATGACGCGTTCTGGTAAGCCGTGATAATGGTTTTCACGTAAGTTTTTATCTTGGGTTGCTACACCGGTCGCACAGTTATTAAGATGACAAATACGTAAGTATTTACACCCAAGTGCAATCATTGGCACGGTACCAAAGCCAAAGCTTTCTGCACCCAATAACGCCGCTTTAATCACGTCGGTGCCGGTTTTTAATCCGCCATCCACTTGCAAACGAATTTTATGACGTAAACCATTTGCGACTAGCGACTGATGCACTTCCGCTAAACCAAGTTCCCAAGGAGAACCTGCGTATTTTACTGAGGTGATTGGACTTGCGCCTGTGCCACCGTCGTAACCTGAGATTGTAATCATGTCGGCATAAGCTTTTGCCACACCAGTTGCAATGGTGCCAACACCCGGTTCAGACACTAGTTTGACCGATACCAAGGCTTTTGGATTAATTTGTTTTAAATCGAAAATCAGCTGAGCTAAATCTTCAATTGAGTAAATGTCGTGGTGTGGTGGTGGTGAAATCAAGGTCACACCCGGACGAGCATGGCGAAGCCCTGCAATTTCAACACTGACTTTATGCCCAGGTAACTGCCCACCTTCTCCAGGTTTAGCACCTTGAGCGACTTTAATTTGCAGTACATCAGCGTTAACTAAGTAATGCGCGGTAACCCCAAATCGACCCGATGCAATTTGTTTAATGGCTGAATTACGTTCGCTATTGAAACGACGCGCATCTTCGCCACCTTCACCAGAATTTGAGCGTCCACCAAGACGATTCATCGCAACGGCTAACGCTTCATGCGCCTCAGGGCTTAATGCACCGATACTCATGGCTGCGCTATCAAAGCGAGGGTAGAGCATTTCTGCGCCTTCTACAGTGTCTTGTTCAACCGCTTCAAGTTGTCCTTTGATGCCAATTAAGTCACGCAAGGTTGCTACTGGACGGTCGTCTACTAGGTGAGTAAACTTTTTATATTCGGCGTAGTTTTTGTCTTTTAATGATACTTGTAAGGTGTTGACTACATCTGGATTAAAGCAGTGGTATTCACCGCCTTCCACATACTTAAGTAAACCACCTTGAGGCAAAGGTAAATGAGCGCGGTAGGCTGCTGTATGAAGGGTTTTCTGATCATCAGCAATATGAGTAAAACTGACACCTTCAATACGACTAATCACGCCTTTAAAGCATAATTCAATAACATCACTAGCTAAACCAACGGCTTCAAACTGTTGGCTACAACGATAAGATCCAACAGTACTGATACCCATTTTCGACATAATTTTACGCAAACCCTTTTCAATGCCATAACGGAAGTTCAGCATTAACGGGGTTACATCGTCTACTAGCTGTTGTTTTGCCATCGCAGAAATAGATTCATAGGCAAGGTAAGGGTAAATAGCTGTCGCACCAAAGCCGAGTAATACCGCAAAGTGATGTGGGTCGCGCGCAGAAGCCGTTTCAACAATTATGTTGGTGTCGCAGCGTAAGCTCTTATCGACAAGCCGTGTTTGCACAGAGCCTACAGCCATGGCAGCAGGAATCACTTGTGCATTCTTAGCTACGGCACGGTCTGATAACACTAACAATGTTGTACCACTTCGGGCTAAGCGTTCTGCCTCATCGGTAATTCGACGGATAGCTTGCTCTAAGTTTTCATGATCGTCGTAATTGAGGTCAACCGTGTTTGCACGATAATTCGTGCTGTCTAAACCCAGTAATTGGTTAAAGTCACTGAATAGCAAAATAGGCGAGTTAAACATGACCCGATAAGCGTTACCTGTGGTTTCGCTAAATAGATTCTGTTCACGACCGACACAAGTGGCTAATGACATAACGTGTTTTTCACGTAACGGATCAATTGGTGGGTTAGTGACTTGAGCAAATTTCTGGCGAAAATAATCGTACAATGAACGCGATTTTTTCGACAATACCGCCATAGGCGTGTCATCACCCATTGAACCAATGGCTTCTTCACCTTTGCTAGCAAGCACCCAAATCACTTGTTCTAGTTCTTCACGGGTAAAACCAAACTGTTTTTGATACTGAAGTAGTGTTTTGCTATCAAAACCACTTGAGCCTTGTTTGGTAGGAGCCATATCCTCCGCGGGGATCAAGGTCTGACTGTTTTTTGACATCCATTCTTTATAAGGATGGCGACGTTTTAAGTCGTTATCAATTTCAAAAGAATGATACAAGCGACCGTTTAAAGTATCTAATACTAATAATTCACCTGGGCCAACCCGGCCTTTTTCAATCACTTCATCGGCAGCATAATCCCAAATACCGACTTCAGACGCTAAGGTGAGGATACGATCCTTGGTTATAACGTAGCGAGAAGGGCGTAGGCCGTTACGATCAACAGCACAGGCAGCATGGCGACCATTAGTCATTACAATGCCAGCTGGGCCGTCCCACGGCTCCATGTGCATAGAGTTAAAATCATAAAAAGCTTTTAGCTCGTCATCCATTTCTGGGTTTGATTGCCAAGCTGGTGGAATCAACAAGCGCATGGCGCGATATAAATCCATTCCGCCAGACAACAGCATTTCGAGCATATTATCTAAAGAAGAGGAGTCTGAACCGGTTTCGTTAACAAAAGGTGCCGCTTGTTGTAAATCTGGCAACAAGGGCGAATTGAACTTATAAGCACGGGCTCTAGCCCACTGGCGATTACCTGTAATGGTATTGATTTCACCATTATGAGCGAGATAACGAAACGGTTGAGCTAATGGCCATTTAGGCGATGTATTGGTTGAAAAGCGTTGGTGGAATAAACAAATTGCACTTTTTAAGCGAATATCAGCAAGGTCTGTATAAAATGATGGCAGGTCGGCTGGCATCATTAAACCTTTATAGACAATAACTTGGCCAGATAAGCTAGCAACATAAAAGTCTTTGTCATCGGTTATTTGCTGCTCAAGACGTCGACGCGCCATGTATAAGCGACGTTCAAGATCTTTTTCACGCCATCCCACAGGCGCGTTAATCAACACTTGGTATATTTGTGGCAAACTTCCCCGACCAATCTCCCCTAATACATCTGGATTAATTGGCACTTTTCGCCAACCAGCAACACTGAGTGTTTCTCGTTGTAATTCTTTTTCTAAAATAAACTTAGCTTCATCAGCGCGTTGTGTATCTTGGCTGAGAAATAACATGCCTACCGCAAACTTTCGGCTTAAATGCCAATCATTCTCTGCAGCAATAGCTTCAAAAAAACCTGTAGGCATTTGCATTAATAGACCACAGCCATCACCTGTGCGTCCGTCAGCTGCAATACCACCACGATGTTTCATTCGATCGAGACCATGAATCGCGGTACGCACAATACGGTGACTCGCGTCGCCATCCATTTGTGCAATTAAACCAAATCCGCAATTGTCACGCTCAAAACTGGGATGATACAAGCTCATACAAAAAACCCCCTAAACCTCTACTAGATACGACTCGGGGTAAATTTGAAGAATATCCATAGATATGCACCCGAACCATTCAAATTAAACCGAGAATGAATAAAGGTCAAACCAAAAAAATGCAACAAACCTAAATGTGACGAGTGGAAAAACGTAATACCTTACAAAGTTTACGTTAACGTAAACTGTAAATTTTGAGCTATAACACTATGAATAAAAAGAATTTTAGAAAAAATTCAAACAACTGATTACTTTTTTATAACAATGAGTCATCATTGATTTTTAAATAAAAATAGTGAATTTTATTTCGCATACAGTCTGTGGGTAAAAAATTATTCTAAATGACTAAGTATTCATTTTATTTGATGCGTAAATAGCGAAAATTGTTTTAAACATTTTTTGAGTTAGTGCACAAGTTGACTGCCTACAGGTGTTGATAGACTCTTTTATTGATTTAGCACCAAGACAAGCGTTTGTCAGTTGCCTAAACTGTCGAACTTTGTAGTGATGATGAGAGTAAATTGTGGGTTTAGATGACTACGTTAATACGTTTGGTGTGTATTGCAAACGTTTGTATGGCCAACGGATTAAAAAATTAACAATAGATGCTCAATTTACTTGCCCAAATCGCGATGGAACCTTAGGGATAGGCGGTTGTACTTTTTGTAATGTGGAATCTTTTAGTCACCCTCAAGGTAATGAACTGCCTATTTCAGTGCAATTATCTGAGGGAAAAACTCGCGCCCAAGCCGCTAAAAAGTGCTCCTCTATATTGGCCGATTCTGCCACACCAGCTGCAAAATATATTGCTTATTTTCAAGCCTACACCAGCACTTACGATGAATATAAAGTCCTTAAGCAAAAATATGACCAAGCCATTGAAGATGCTGATATTGTTGGGCTTCACATTGGTACTCGGCCTGATTGTGTACCCGATGAGGTCTTGGATTTACTTATAGAATATCAGCAGCAAGGTATTGATGTGTGGCTCGAACTAGGGTTACAAACGGCTAATAACAATACGTTAAAACGAATTAATCGCGGTCACCAACTCGCCGAATACCGGCAAACGGTTGTAAAGGCCCGCGCGCGAGGAATTAAAGTATGTACCCATTTGATTTTAGGGCTACCAGGGGAAACATCAGCCGATTACTTTAACAGTTTACAAACCGTATTAGGCATTGGCGTTGATGGATTAAAGCTCCATCCGCTCCATATTGTCGACGGTAGCACAATGGCTAAACAATGGCGCTATAATCCTATGCCACTGATGAACCTCGAGGAATATGCTTCTGAAGCGGCAAAATTAATTCGCCATACTCCAAAAGATATTATTTTTCATCGCGTGACTGCTTATGCTAAAAAACCATTATTACTCGCGCCCGATTGGTGTGCTTTTCGTTGGGATGGCTTGGTTGCTATTGTTAATGAGTTACGCGACTTTGGTGGTCAAGGTAGTGCGTTATCATATGATCAAAGTATGACTGCCTAGTACAGTGCGATAGGCTCATTATTCATGATTTAATTGATAAATTTACAAAGAAAATCGATAAAGAGTGACACTGATGAATATGATTGCCAGTAATTGGACAAAATATTACCAATGTGAGGGTTTTTTAAACGTTGGTAATACCCGTTGAGCAGCTATGTTAAACAAGTGTGACTTTTTGGCATTAAATAGCGCTTAAATATTGGCAACTCTTGCATAGGGTATTTTACTCGGTATTATGTTTGTAATTTTATAGAGTTAGATCTTTGATAGAGGCGCCATTATGGTCACAACGCAGTTAGACTCAATATTGGATCTCAATACGCTTGAGCAGTATATCAGTGCTATTGGTGCTGGAACATTATTAAAAAGCGTAGTGTTATTCGAGCAGCTAATGCCTGAGTATGTCAGTAGCTTAATAAAAGCTGGAGATGCGAATGAAAAAGATACTTTATGCGCAGAAGCCCATAAGTTTAAAGGCGCTGCAGGGTCGGTTGGCCTAAAACGCATTCAGCATTATTCGCAGTTATTACAACACGGTGAAGATGATAAGTGGGAAGTAGAGCATAAAATATGGCTGATGGAAATCGTCGAACATGCAGCAGAAGACTTACAACAGTTGAAAGTGTATTTAGAAGCCAAAGTGTAATCGGAAACATCACTATCTAGTGTTGTACTGATTAACAATCTCTTAAACTTAACATCGCGTGATTAAAATGCCTCTATAAAAAGGGGCATTTTTTATGTGTGGATGCGCATTAACAGCTTGTTATTTTGAATTATTTAATTCACTATTTGAATTAACATAGATAATGGTAATCGTTTATATGAAAAACCTTCCAAGCCTTAAAAACCTTTATTATTTGGTTAACTTACATCAAGAGCAAAATTTCAATCGTGCAGCCAAGATGTGTTTTGTGAGTCAATCGACATTATCGAGTGGCATTCAAAACCTTGAAGAGCAACTGGGGTATCAGCTTATTGAACGAGACCATAAATCATTCATGTTTACGGCTATTGGTGAAGAAGTTGTTGAACGAGCTCGTAATATTTTGACTAACGTTGATGATTTAGTTGAGTTAGTAAAAAACCAAGGTGAACCAATGACCGGCGAAATTCGCTTAGGTTGTATTCCGACTATAGCGCCATTTTTGTTAAGTCGTGTGGTTAAATTATGTCAGCAAGATTACCCTAAACTCAGCCTACTATTGAAGGAAGATACGACTGAACGACTGTTGAATGCATTGGCTAAAGGTGAGTTAGATTTATTAATATTGGCTCTACCTGTCGATACCAGCGGTTTTCACAGCATGAAAGTGGGTATTGATCCGTTTAAAATGGTGATGCATAAAGAATTGTCGGCTGAGATTGTTCAACCAATTGATTATCAAAAAATGCCCGATGAAAGTATTTTTTTATTGCAAGCTGAGCACTGTATTACTGGGCACGCTATTACCGCTTGTCAGCTTGGCGATAGCGCTAAGGTTAATCCGTTTGCCGCTACTAGCTTGCACACCTTGGTGCAAATGGTAAACAGCAAGTTGGGCACCACTTTTTTACCGCAAATGGCGATCGATACAGGCATATTGCACGATACCGATTTGATTGCTATTGACCCTCCTGGTGAAGCACCTTACCGAGAGATTGGTTTGGTGTGGCGCCAAACGACTAGCCGTATTTCGACTTTTAGAACGTTAGGTACAGCGATCCAGAAAAAGTTATTAGCTCAAGCGTGAGATTAATGAGAAAGTTTAACAGGGGCAACACCGTACACTTCCAGAGGGTGTTGCTTACCTTTAAGTATTATAGGGCCTAGATCAGTTAGATTGTATTGACTATTTTGCTGCTCTAATCGATGCACAACATCGCCTGATAACAACATTCTTTGGCCGAGGGGATTACATTGATCTTGCAGTCTTGCTAGCGTATTAAGGACATCACTAAAGAAACTTATTTCTTGTTTATGAACACCGACTACCGCCGCGACCACTTGACCACAATGTGCTGCCGCCTTAAATTTAGGCACAAATCCGTATTGTTGTTCAAAGTAATGTCTTTGCCATTGCAATTGCTGACAAAATTCGAAATAAATATTCATGCAACGGTCTTGTTTTATTCCTTGCTCTAAAGGCCAGTGGATCAATACCGCATCACCCATATAGCGATAAATTTCAGCTTCATTATCTGTGACTGTGTCAGCAAGCATACTAAAACTGTCTTGGATCAAACGACTGAAACGATAATCGCCTAAGGTTTCCGCGTGAGCGGTAGATGACACCATATCAATAAATAAGAACAACTGTTGTTCGTATCGTGGCTTGTGATATTTACCTAGGCCAATGTTAAGTAATACTTTAGGTCCAACTAAAAGCGACATTTGTTCAATAAATGCCAAGCTCACTCTAACAACAACAAGATATACCACTAATGCTTGGAAGGAAGGACTATAAATTATCTGCACGGTGAGCATTTGCCGTAATGTCACCATGTGATTTTCAATGGCCCACATGTTTAGAAATTGGGTGACATAGGCCAAGGTTGTCGCACCGAGCAATAAAAATAAACCTTTAAACATGACAGAAAACAGATAGGGTAAACGACTGATGGCACTAAAATCAGCAATCAGATTTGACATCCAATGCAATCCACCAAACACAAAGCCCATAAATATGGCCAGTGTGGCTAAGTCAGCATTTCCGATCGCCCATTCAGGTAGTTGCGATGATTGTGAGTAGCGAAAAAAAACGAAAGATGCCATTGCTACACACCAGGCAAAAATAGCGAACAATAATTTTTGAGTTTGACGGCGTGCTTTCACGGAGAATGTGGTTGCCCGAATGCTTATTATTTAAGGTGGGTAGTGTATAGAAGAACGACTCACTTGTGATAGTTTATTTGTGATTTAGATCAATATATGTGAAGAAATATGTGCTCTAGCGCAAGTTTTTTAATATTATTAATAAAACCAAGGTATGTGGCTATTGCAGTTTAAGGTGAATTTTGTACCAATTTTAAACAAAAAATCCATAAAACACGATTGTGATGGCTGTTTATGAAAATGCATTGGTTAAAATTTGCTGAGTAAAATCAATTTTAAGGTAAAAACCTCTAGGATTTGATAGTTGAATGCTCCCATCTGCTGCAATACTGTCGGTAAGCGCTTGACTGTTAGCCGCCTTTGGGCGTAATTGCAATACTTCACCTTGGCGCGCGGTAATTTTGTCCACTTGGCCGAGAGCAATAAGCTCCATTATTTCTTCCCAATCTTGTTGCAATTGTTTCGCTTGTGTTGGATTAGGTTGCCATAGTATTGGTGTGCCTATACGACGTTCTCCTAGCGGTATCGTTCGCTCTCCCTCTACAGGGACCCATAATACTTGTTGTAATTTATGGTAAACCAAACTGTTTTCCCAGGTCATGCCTTGTATATTAACGAGTGGCGCTACCGTGACATAGGTTGTTTCAAGTGGCTTTCCTTTGCGATCGATTGGGATCGTTTTTAGTTCAACGCCCAAATGCAGGAAGTCTTGTTCTGGCCTTGAACCAGCAAGCGCTCCTAGTTCAGATTCAATCAATTGGCCAACCCAACCTTTATCACGACGCAAATCTTTGGGTACAAGGATATGGTTATCTGCGGCGATGTCGGCTAACCGAATGCCCGCCATGTTGTGCGCTCTGTACATTAATTCATCGAGGTTTAAGGGGGAGGATTTTGCCATGAATGGGTATTTGCCTTTAAAAAATGTATAAGCCGATGAAAAGATATCTTTCAGGTTATGCTAGCAAGTTATATCCAATGAAAACAAGTTATGATGATTACAACTAAGGTGGTTAAAAATTAACCCTGAATGATGTAGTCAAAGTTATTTGTTTGAATTGATCTCTAATGCATTGTTTTAAATTAAATTTTATATCCATATTTGTTTTTAGTGTAAACTTGTCCCGAGTTACACTCGTTTTTCCCTAGTATTGCGCACATAGTTATCCACAGATTTAATGAATAACTGTTAAAAAAGCTGTCTTTAACCGATTAAAAACAGCAAGTCAACGCAATAAAATGGCTTTTTAAGCGGTTTAATTTAAAAAATGTCTTGTTATTTGTGTATAACTTCAGTTGCTAAAGCAGTAGTTGGTAATCTTAATTCGCAGAGTATGTTTTTTGACCATAATAGGTGGTCGCTGACTTTTCTTATTCCTAAATTTAGTTAAGCTACTGTTTTGTATTATTTATATTGTTGTTGTTTAGTTTTGTTGTTAACGGTGAAATGGCTGTATTTTGTGTTGTTATCAAGCTTTACCAAAGTTTCGAACAGAGATATCCACAGATTTTGTGGATAATCCACAAGGCAAAGTAATTCAGTTGTTGATAATTTTGATTATTTAACATTGTTATTCAATTATCCACAGTAAATAGAGGTTTGCCGATAGGCATGCTTTGTGAAACAATCAGACGATATAACATTTGTTAATTTTGGAGTCCATGTGATTGATAGCGACGGCTTTCGCGCAAATGTGGGCATCATTATCTGTAATAAATTTGGGCAAGTTATGTGGGCCAGACGTTTTGGTCAACATTCATGGCAGTTTCCACAAGGTGGGCTTGATGATGGCGAATCAGCTGAAGAAGCCATGTACCGAGAGCTTTATGAAGAAGTGGGGCTTCGACCAGAGCATGTTCAAATTTTAACGTCCACTCGTTCATGGTTACGTTATCGTTTGCCTAAGCGTTTGGTTCGCCAAGAAAGCAAACCTGTTTGCATTGGCCAAAAACAGAAATGGTTTTTACTACAATTAAAAGGTCACGACAATACTATTAATCTCAATTCGTCTGGGCATCCTGAGTTTGATGATTGGCGTTGGGTGAGTTATTGGTATCCTGTTCGGCAGGTGGTGTCTTTTAAGCGCGATGTATATAGAAAAGTGATGAAAGAGTTTGCATCGACGACATTAGCGCTGCAAACGCGCGAGTTTAATAAGAAACGAAGCAAACAACGGAGTTAACTGATTTCAAAGAGGATTGAAACAGTGTTAAATATGCTCAGGGATATCACTCAAGCTGTTGCCAGAGCAAACAGCCTTGAGAGTGCATTAAATATATTAGTGACACAAACTCGGTTAGCGATGGCCACTCACTGCTGTTCTATTTATATCCTTGAACAGCAACATTTAGTGTTGTCTGCCACCGATGGGCTTGAAAAGTCTGCTGTTGGCCGCGTGAGTATGCCGTTATCTCAAGGTTTAGTTGGCTTGGTTGCCGAGCGTGAAGAACCTGTTAATCTTGCCGATGCTCGTATACATCCCCGATTCAAATTATTCCCCGAAGCGGCAGAAGAAGAGTACCGTGCTTTTCTGGCTGTACCGATCATTTTTCAGAAGCAGGTTGTTGGCGTCATTGTGGTGCAGCAACCTCAAGCCCGACAGTTCAGCGAAAGTGAAGAAGCATTTTTAATGACCTTAGCCGCTCAGCTCGCGGTTGTTGTACGCAGTTTGAAGCACAAAGCCACGGTAACTAATGTACAACAACAAGTTGTTTTTAGTGGTATCAATGCATCAAGCGGTATTGCAATTGCGCATGGTTTGGTTTTAGGCGGTGTCATTTCTCTTGAGCAGCCTGAAATGACTTGTGCTGATATTGATGTTGAAATTCAACGTTTAAAACTGGCTGTCCATCGTTGTAAAGATATGCTCTCATCAATATCGCAACGTTTTGAGCGCGAAAAATCTGCTGATGTCGCGTCTATCTTTATTGCATTTCAATTATTACTGGATGACTCTAGCCTTGGTGGTGAGTATAGCCGTGAAGTGGCTTTAGGTTGGAAGGCCGAGTCAGCGGTAAGCCGAGTTTCACTTCGGTATATCGAACAGTTTTTGGCGATGGAAGACCCTTATCTTAAGGAGCGCGCCAGTGATATTCGCGAACTGGGGCAAAAATTACTTCGACAACTGATTGAGCCTGGTCGTTTAGAGTTAGAACCTGAAAAACCGGTTATTTTGGTCGCTAAAGAAGTAGATGCGACGTTATTGGCTGAGTTTCCTCGACAGAAACTCGCGGGTATTGTCACTGAACTTGGCGGCGTTAACGCCCACGCGGCTATTTTGGCTCGGGCACTGGGTGTACCAGCCATTGTTGGTGTTGATGATGTATTGTCAATCGACATCGATCAAAAACTGTTAGTGCTGAACGCGAATCGTGGTCAGTTATTGGTATCGCCATCGCCAGCAGTAATTGAAGAGTACCAATTACTGATTGATGCCGATGTTGAAAAACAAAAGCAATTTTCTGCTGAATTAAGCCTGCCTTCTGTGACGACTGATGGTCAGCGGATCCATTTGTATTTAAATGCAGGTTTATTGAGTGGTATCGCATCTGAAATTGCTGAATGTGCTGATGGTATTGGTCTGTATCGAACTGAAATTCCCTTTATGTTGCATCAACGCTTTCCTAGTGAGAGTGAGCAAATAAGCGTGTATCGCCAAGTGTTGAGTGCTGCTGGTAATAGACCCGTTGTAATGCGCACCTTGGATGTGGGCGGTGATAAACCGTTACCGTATTTTCCGATAAAAGAAGATAATCCATTTCTAGGTTGGCGTGGTATTCGGTTATCTCTGGATCATCCCGAGTTATTTTTAGTGCAACTGCGGGCGATGCTGCAAGCTGCTGGTAATGGTAATCAGTTGCAAATATTACTTCCTATGGTCAGTAATCTTGATGAAATAGACCAAACGTTAAAATATCTTGAGCAAGCATTTACCGAACTAAACCAAGAGCTTAATACTATTTTAGTGAGGCCAAAGGTTGGCGTTATGCTTGAAGTGCCTGCATTATTATACCAGTTACAAGATGTGGCCAAACGGGTCGATTTTGTGTCTGTGGGTAGTAATGATTTAACTCAATATTTACTGGCAGTCGATCGCAATAATCCGAGTGTAAGTTCATTGTTTGACAGTTATCATCCAGGGATTCTTCGTGCACTTAAACGAGCCGTTGATGACTGCAAACAATATGATTTGGATGTAAGTGTTTGTGGTGAGTTGGCAGGCGAACCTTATGGTGCATTACTGCTTGTTGCAATGGGATATAACAAGCTCAGTATGAATCAAGGCAGCTTAGCTAAGATTAATTTTTTATTAAGACGAGTATCAAAGCAAGAGCTAATGGCGTTATTGGACACTATTTTACAACAGTCAAATGGCAACCAAGTCCGTAGTGTGTTAGCCCGTTTCTTGCAAACCCATAATTTATTAGATTTAGTTAATGTAGATTAGCAATGGAATCGCTGGTGATCGTGATGGGCTGCTGTCACTTCAATTTATCACTTAGTCAGTATTATATGTAAGGATATTATCGTGGATAGTTTGCTGCAGGTATTTGTGATTTGTCTTGTTTTAGGTTCCGTGGTGGGCTTTTTAGCCGGGCTGCTGGGGATTGGTGGTGGGCTCGTTATTGTGCCCGCATTATTGTATATCTTACCCTCTGTTGGGGTTGACTCATCACAGATCATACAGGTTGCTATTGCAACATCGCTGGCGTCAATTATTTTGACTTCCATGTCATCTGCAACCGCTCATCATAAGCGTGGTAATGTACCTTGGGAGCTATTCAAACCTATTTTTCCTGGTATTGTCATTGGCTCTTTAGCATCGGCATTTGTGTCTGAACAAATTGCCTCGGATGATTTACAACAGACATTTGCTGTTTTTGTGGTGTTAATGGCAGTGCAAATGGCATTTCCATTTAAAGTTAAAACTGGTGGCAATATACCCAGTTTTATTGTGTTGCTAATTGTATCGACTATTATTGCGTTAATTGCTGGTTTAATGGGAATTGGCGGTGGCGTATTGTTAGTGCCATTCTTAAGTTATTGTGGGTTACAAATGCGTCAAGCTGTGGGGTTATCTTCGGTGACAGGTATGCTTATCGCCATCTCTGGAACCGTTGGTTATATTATTGCTGGTTACGATGTGCCTAATTTACCCGAGGGTTCAGTTGGGTTTATTTACTTGCCAGCTTTGATGGGTATTATTATTAGCTCAATGCTGTGTGCCCCGTTTGGTGTAAAAGCTGCAAGTACTTGGCCTACACCGGTATTGAAAAAAATATTTGCATGCTTACTTGTCGTAGTCGGACTTAAATTATTATTGAGCTAACGTGATCATCTGTTATAAAAATGCCTTTGTTCCATGCGTTGGACAAAGGCATTTTTGTTAAATAATTTAACTAGTCCTATACTGCAAAAGGGTATTTAATTGCGTCGTGATGCTCGTAACCTTCAACTCTGAAATCATCCAAAGTTACCCATGTTTCGATATCTTTTAAGCTTTTAATTTCTGGATTAATGATTAATTTCGGCGAGTCGAATGGTTCTCGGGATAATTGAATATCGCGCATCGGAGCAAGTTGGTCTTCATAAATATGTGCATTAACGATTTTATGGTATGCCTTACCTGGTTTATGGCCAGTAATTTGTGCCATTAATGCAAGTAGTACATATACCTGTACCATATTGAAATTTAACCCTAAAGGAACATCACAGCTGCGTTGGGTGCTGTTAAGGTATAAAGTATCACCTAATAGTGAAAAATGGTGCTCGTACATACAAGGGCGCAAACAGCCAAGCTCAAACGCCCCTGGATGATAAAAGGTTAAAATCTCGCCTCGATTATCTATTCCACTACTGAGGTCATCAACAATTTGTTTAAGCAAATCTACATGACCACCGGTGGGTTTTGGAAATGCGCGTCCAAGAGCCCCGTATATTAGGCCCATATCATCATGACCTTTTCGATTTGGGTTATTAAGCCAAGCTTGGTTTTCGTTGGCATTAGCATCCCAAGTTTTTGTGCCTAAAGCCCTAAAGTCGGCTGCATTTTGATAGCCACGTAAATAACCTAGCACTTCTGCTATTGCTGATTTCCAAAAGCTTTTTCGGGTGGTCACTAAAGGAAATTGATTGTTGCCAACGTCATAGACTAAATCGGCATTAATGACAGTCAGGCATTTTTTGTTTGTTCGTGCATTATTTACCCATTCGCCTTCATCGACAATACGTTTACACAATTCTAAATACTGTTTCATTTAACTCAATTCCTTTTTTCTTTTGATAATTATACCTAATCAAGCTCTGCAAATCCTTAGGCCAGTTAACTTTAATTTGATGGGTTTTATGATTAATTGGGTTTTGATAGCTCGGAAATACCGAGTTATATAGCAGAAAGAATCGATTATCATTGTTTGAACTATTCAGATAGACTCCCTTTATTGATTATTTAGGAGTGTTATATGGAACGTGCAATTAAAAACTTTTTAAGCCAAGAGTCGGCTGGTGGCATTCTGCTAATGGTCGCGGTGGCCTTAGCAATGCTATTAGCTAACTCACCTTTAGCGGGGCTTTATCAAGGTTTTTTAGGGACCGAAGTGCAATTACGTGTCGGAGCCTTAGATATTGATAAGCCGCTATTGCTTTGGATTAATGATGGTTTAATGGCGCTTTTCTTTTTACTTATCGGTCTTGAGGTTAAGCGTGAGCTTTTAGAAGGTGCATTATCAAGTGTAGCGAAAGCGTCATTGCCAAGTTTTGCCGCAATTGGCGGTATGGTATTTCCTGCTTTATTTTATCTTGTATTTAACTATACCAACCCAGAAACTCAAGTTGGTTGGGCGATTCCAGCAGCGACAGATATTGCGTTTGCTTTAGGTATTATGGCGCTATTGGGTAATCGAGTGCCTGTGGCATTGAAAGTGTTTTTATTAGCGTTGGCAATTATTGATGATTTAGGTGTCATTGTTATTATTGCTTTGTTTTACAGTACCGATTTGTCAATGACGAGCTTAATTATTGCAGCGGTCTCTATCGTACTCATGGTTGGGCTTAATCGTAAAGGTGTAAGTTCAATATTACCCTATGCAGTAATTGGTTTCGTGCTGTGGGTGGCAGTATTGAAATCGGGTGTACATGCTACGTTAGCAGGGGTGATTATCGCATTTTGCATACCATTACGAGCAAAAGATGGCACTTCACCATCGGAGCATTTAGAGCATAAGTTACACCCATGGAGCACCTTTATGATTTTACCTGTGTTTGCGTTTGCTAATGCTGGTTTACCATTAACCAATATGTCTTTGGATTCATTTGCTGAGCCGATCACGTTAGGCATCATTATGGGGCTGTTATTAGGAAAGCCGATAGGCGTGCTGTTGTTTAGTTATCTCGCAGTGAAATGTAAACTGGCTGAATTGCCTCCGGGCATTGGCTGGAGGCACATCGTCCCTGTTGCGGTGATGTGTGGTATCGGATTTACCATGTCTGTGTTTATTGCTTCGTTAGCATTTGAGCATTCGCCAGTGGCATTTGGTGATTACGCAAGATTAGGGATTTTAACTGGCTCATTATTTGCCGCAGTAATTGGTTATTTTTGGTTAGCCAAGGTACTGCCTAAATCAGGAGGACATCATGAAACTGACTAAACTAATATTAGGGCTGTTAATGGCTGGTATTACTTTACCTGCCGCTGCCGACTCGTTTAATGTTTGCCTAAAATCATCAGAGTCGTCAACTTGCCAAAGTTATTTAGAAGGTGTAGTCGATGGTGCATTAATGTACCGAGACAACCTTGCTAAGAAAAGAATTAATCCGAATGATTATGAATCTAGGGCATTAAAATATCGCGCAGGTAAGCGTTATCAAACGGCGAATGTGAACTATTGTTCTAGCCATATAGCGGTAAAATCTGAAATGGTGTCAGCATTAACGGAGCAAGTATCATTAAACAATGTAAATAATAGCAATGAACTAGAATTAGTGATTACGAGTTTAATGGACTGTAGTCGCAGTATTAAATAACCCAAGTTTGGCAAAAGTGGTTAGCAAAGCGTTTTGATCTTGCACTGTGTGGTATTAACTTGTCGCAGGTTTTAGTTAAATAAATGCTCAGCTTAACAGGCCCTAGGTGTTGTCATTTTGGGACTTATCTGGCCCATAACCCAGATATAAATTATTATTACTGTATGAGAACGCAGCAATTTAGCTGCGTTTTTTATGCGTTAAGCATCGACTGAGGGATGTGATAATTAGTGTTATCTATTAATGTACAAGGGAACTAACGGTTTATTTGCTATAGTAGGTTGAGTGATTTTTTTAGGTTAGTGATTGATATGCAGCATTTAAATTATAACCATTTATATTATTTTTGGATGGTACAGAAAAAAGGCTCGGTCACCAAAGCGGCCGAAGCTTTATGTTTGGCGCCGCAAACCATTACAGGCCAAATTCGCGCGTTAGAAGAACGTTTGCAAGGGACGTTGTTTAGGCGTGTTGGCCGTAATTTAGAAGCAACGGACTTAGGGGAATTGGTATTTCGTTATGCGGATAAGATGTTTAGCTTAAGTTATGAGATGCTCGATTTACTCAATTATCAAAAAGATAAATCATTGCTGTTCGAAGTTGGTATTGCTGATGCTCTATCTAAAGCCTTGGTCAGTAGAGTATTGTTGACAGTTATTCCTAGTGACGGGTCGGTGCATTTGGCTTGTTATGAGTCTACTCACGATAGTTTGATTGAGCGTTTACGTGAGCATAAGTTAGATATGATTTTATCTGATTGTGCCGGCGGTTCATTGAGATTCCCTGAGATTTTATCAAAAAAACTTGGTGAATGTGGCGTCAGCTTTTTTGCTGCAGAAGCTTCAACACTGCCATTCCCTGCTTGCTTAGAGGAACGTAAATTACTTATCCCAGGTAAACGGACCTCGCTTGGTCAACAGTTGCATCGTTGGTTTGCAGAGAAAAATCTCGATGTGAGTATTTTAGGTGAGTTCGATGATGCTGAGATGATGAAAGCTTTTGGTTATTTTAATCGAGGCATTTTTGTCGCACCGTCTATTTATCGTCATGATATACTGTCTCATGGAATGATATTGCTTGGCGAAACCACCGATATTAAAGAAGAGTACCATGTGATGTTTGCTGAACGAATGATCCAACATCCAGCAGTAAAATCATTATTAGCGACTGATTTTGGTGATTTATTTGCTGGACGAAATCAGCAAGTACAAGATTGGAAAACCGTATAGTTAATACCCAAATCGGATTCATTATCGGGTTTTGCAACGGGAATTAATATTATTCTTAATTAAGGTGAAGATCTGATGGCATGGTCTTTTTACGTCAGAACGGTTCAACACAGAGTAAAATGATTTACCCCATCCAAGGGAGTGTTTCAAGCATTACACTACTGCGTTGCATTAACTAAACGGGACAACTATTACGATATTAATGCACTTTAATTGAACATTTTAGGCGCTCTGAGCGACAAAAATAACAAATGTGATTGGTATAGTGTGTAATATAGACATCAGGAGATTTGTGTTGGAATTAATGAATATAGCTCGTGTACGTTGGGCGTGCCGTCGCGGAATGTTAGAATTAGACGTGTTGTTTCAACCCTTTGTCGAAGCCCAATATGAAGCAATGACAGATAATGATAAAAGCACGTTTATTCGTTTATTAGAGTGTGAAGACCCAGAGTTATTTTCTTGGTTTATGGGGCATGAGCAATGCCAAGATCCCTTGTTAGCTGACATGATAGTTAAAGTGCGTGGAAGAGCAGCCCCTTAGCCCTTCAGTTGATTCGTTACTGAATACTAGCACTCAAATGCAACAGTTTGCGTTGAGTGCTTCATTTTTACAACGTGCAGCTTTGTGCGTATCTTTGGCAATAATATTAAGCAGTTTTCTTGCTTGGCCTGACTACCCCTCCTTGATATTTCACATTATTCAAATCTTGTTATTCATTATCACTATTGTAATCTTTGCGCATTTTTGGCGTAAAATATCCCGTTGGCGATGTGTGTTTACTTTGGGGGATAAAGGAGCTGGATCATTATTATTAGGTGTAAATACACTCCCTCATAAAGTTACCTTGACCAAGAAAGCGTTTGTAAGCCCATTACTGTGCGTAATTTATTTACAGCAACAAACGGGCGAGCAGCGATTACTATTGGTGTGGAGTGATATGTTAGACGACACAGCGTATCGTAATCTGTGCCGTCTTTTATTAAACCATTAAAGGTTTAGGATTAATTGCTGGGTTGTAAAATAGTCGGTTTAGGATTGTCAATGAGTTCTGGATAATCAATATTATAATGAAGACCTCGACTTTCTTTTCTTTCCATTGCACAGCGAATAATAAGCTCTGCAACTTGCACTAAATTACGCAGCTCCAATAAGTTATTACTAACGCGGAAATTTGAATAATATTCTTCAATTTCTTGTTGCAGCATTAAGCATCGTCTTAACGCGCGCTCCAATCGTTTATCTGTGCGCACTATACCAACATAATCCCACATAAATAGCCGTAATTCGTGCCAATTATGAGCAATAACAACTTCTTCATCAGAGTTGGTCACTTTACTTTCGTCCCATGCGGGTATTGGGCTGGGCATAGGTATTTTGTGCAATTGGCTTTCGATATCATGTGATGCTGCACGCGCAAAGACTAAGCATTCTAATAATGAATTGCTGGCTAATCTGTTTGCCCCATGTAACCCTGTGTAAGCCACCTCACCAATGGCATACAAACCATTAATATCGGTTTGACCATGCAAGTCGGTCATCACGCCGCCGCAGGTGTAATGTGCCGCGGGCACTGCAGGGATAGGATTTTTAGTAATATCAATGCCAAATTCTAAACAACGATGATAAATGGTTGGAAAGTGTTTAATAATGAATTCAGCGGGTTTATGGCTGATGTCTAAATAGACACAGTCTGCGCCTAAGCGTTTCATTTCATAATCAATTGCGCGGGCAACAATATCCCTAGGAGCCAGTTCAGCTCGCTCATCGAAATCGGGCATAAAGCGACTTCCGTCTGGGCGACGTAAATAAGCACCTTCACCGCGAAGGGCTTCTGATAATAAGAAGTTTCGTGCATTCGGATGAAATAAACACGTGGGATGAAATTGATTAAACTCCATATTGGCAACGCGGCAACCTGCACGCCACGCCATTGCAATTCCATCTCCACTGGCAATATCGGGGTTAGAGGTATATTGATAAACTTTGGAGCTTCCGCCTGTTGCTAATGCAACAAATTTTGCTCTAATGGTTTCAACATGCTCTTCATTTCGATTCCACACATATGCACCAAGAACCCTGTTACCCGAACGATGTAGTTTTCGAGTCGTAATTAAGTCAATGGCGTTGTATCGTTCTAATACTTGTATATTGGGATGAGATAGAGCGCGTTCTTGTAATGTGGTTTGAACGGCTTTGCCTGTTGCATCGGCGGAATGTAAAATGCGCCTGTGGCTATGACCGCCTTCACGAGTAAGGTGATAAGGAGCCTTGCTGTTATCATCTCCAGCGAATGTTTCTTCTTTATCAAACGAGACGCCACAATTAATTAACCATTGCATGGCGCTTTTGGCATTTTTTGCGGTGTATGTCACAACAGATTCATCGCATAATCCAGCGCCAGCGATTAAGGTATCGTTAACATGTGACTCTATGGTATCGCCTTCATCAAAAACGGAGGCTATTCCACCTTGAGCATATAAAGTTGAGCCCTCAGATAATGGGCCTTTAGAAAGAAGAATTACTTTTGATTTTTCAGCAAGATGTAGTGCTAAAGTTAGTCCTGCAGCGCCGCTGCCGATGACCAAAATGTCAGATTGGTGTTCAACTGCTTGTTTCATCAGGTATCATGGTGTGGCTTAGTGGTTCAATCATAGTAAATCAAATTACTTAGGTAGGGTACTTTTACAGTAAGTTTTATTGTGATTTTGCTTAGATATTTAATGTGTAGGCAAAATTAATTAATTTTTTTTAATTCAATATCGAACTTTTTTCATATCAGTAGGTCTACTTATATGAACAGGATTCGAGCGACTGAGAAATCAGTATTACAGATTTAGGAGTAGTCGGCTCGGATGAGTGGACAATATAGTGATCAACAATTAGTTGAACGAGTACAGCAAGGCGATAAAAATGCATTTAACCTGTTAGTGCTGAAGTATCAAAATAAAGTGATGAGTTTGATTTCTCGATATGTTCGCAACCAAGCGGATGTTGCAGATGTGACCCAAGAAGCCTTTATTAAAGCATATAGAGCGTTAGCAAATTTTCGTGGTGAAAGTGCATTTTATACTTGGTTGTACCGTATTGCGGTAAACACCGCAAAAAACCATCTGACATCGCAAGGGCGAAGAGCACCTGCAAATGATGTCGATATAGAAGATGCAGAATATTATGAAGGCAGTGATGCGTTAAAAGAGTTTGCGTCACCAGAGCGATTATTAATGAAAGATCAAATGAGTAAAGTGATCTTCGATACGCTCGACACTCTGCCTGAAGAGTTAAAAATGGCCATATCACTCCGAGAGTTAGACGGAATGAGTTATGAAGATATTGCCAATATAATGGATTGCCCTGTAGGCACAGTAAGATCGCGTATCTTTCGTGCTCGAGAAGCAATCGACAAACAGCTCCAGCCTCTACTGGAAAAGTAACAGCCTTAACCTTAGAAAGGTGAATAATGCTTAAATCAAGTCAAGAATGGGTATCTGCAGCAGTTGATGGTGAAACCGATGATAAAACATTGGCACAACTTTCTGCTGACGTTGATTCGCATGAAGAATGGCAACGCTATCATATGATAGGCGATGCAATGCGCGGCGAAATGCCAGCAACCATTGACTTAGACCTTTTTGCCAGCATCTCTGCAGCAATTGAACTTGAACCAACAATTATTGCGCCTCAAGTAAAACCATCAGTTGAACCTGCTGTAACACAACAGCCTGCGGCTTCGAGTTCAAATGTGGTGCCATTCTTTAAACAGTTTGGTCAATATGCCATTGCAGCAACAGTTGCTATGGTTGCGATTGTGGGAGTGCAAAATTATAACCAGACTAATGATGCCGAGTCACCATTACCTGTGCTAATGACGCGTCCTTTAGTTGGAAGTGTATCTCCAGTAAGTTACCAAACCGGTGCGGTACAGAATCAACAAAGTTATTCTAATGAACAAGTTATGGAGCAACGCCGTCGCATAAATGCTTATATTCAAGATCATATGTTACAGCAACGCTTAAATCCAGGAGTTGCGGTTGATGATAATAGCGTGCAAGATGCTGTGGTAAATCCATAATCAATCGGCAAAACCTTGCCTTACCATTTTAGGAGTTAGCTTGCGCCTTATCCTGCTAGCACTGTTAGTGTTAACCTTTCCAACACACGCTGAAGTCGATTTATCTGCAAAAGCTTGGCTTAATAATATGAGCCAAGCGATGCGTGATAAACAGTTTAAAACCTCTATTATTCAGCTTCAAGCCGATCATATTCGTCCACTTGTTTACATTCATGGCATTGTTGACAACCAAGAAGTCGCTTTACTTGAATATCTTAATGGCCCCCCAAAAAATGCCGTGCGAGTGGGTAATACGGTTACGTTTATAGAACATGACCAACCGCCTTATAGTGTTGTAGCCCCTCGTATTCAGGGAGTATGGCCTGCAGCGTTAGCTGGAGATTTGAGCCAGCTCGAAAAAGGCTATCAATTTGTTATAGGTGGCCGTGGGCGTATTGCTGGACGTCCAGGGCAGATGATCCGTTTATTGGCTAATGACGACAATCGTTATGATGCTCAAGTATGGATCGATATGGACACTTATTTGCCATTACGTTTTGATACGCTTAATAAAGAAAAGCAACTGCTTGAACAAACCATGGTTATTGAATTAATTGAGTTGGCTGAACCCGCGAATATTTTAATTGAAGCGGCTAAGCAAGAATGGCCAGCTGTGATGAATCAAGCAGAACGTACAGATGGAAAAAATTGGCAGTTTACTTGGTTGCCAGAAGGGTTTGATGTTGTAGTTCGCGATCATCATCGGTTAATTGGCATTCATGAACCCGTTGAATATGTGGCGTTAACCGATGGCTTGGCAAATATTTCGATTTATGTTGCCCGAGCGGGTGAGAACCCAATGCCGAATGAGTTACTGACGCGCAATGGATTATCTATGGTGGTCGTTAAAGTCGGCACGCTTGAAGTTGTGGCGATTGGTAAAGTC
The DNA here is from genome assembly GCF_053850585.1 of Shewanella sp. A22. Lineage (NCBI taxonomy): Bacteria > Pseudomonadati > Pseudomonadota > Gammaproteobacteria > Alteromonadales > Shewanellaceae > Shewanella > Shewanella sp. A22. The sequence continues at coordinate 451 of NZ_JBSQBN010000065.1, read as the reverse complement.
CCCTCTGAAACACTTGAACGCATGGCCAACAGTTTAGTGTTGAAGTAATATTGATCGTTAAAGCACCATTGTGATTTTGGTGCTTTAACGTGTATTTCAACGGTTACCTTTCTAAGGTTTTTCTCTTTTGTTTTCCTGCCATATGCAATCACAGATAGATATAATACCAATCTCATTAAATATCTGGTCAGTTCAGAGTCTCTCAGGTTTTTCAATTCAAGGCAGATTGATGTAGAAATGGTTGTTGCCTTTTAAATCGATGTAACACAGAAGTGGAATACCTGAGAGACGCCATTCTGGCGGGTTTCAAAGTCCTTTATGCTCCGTTAGATGCTTTCAAAATACGACTGCATGGTCTATTTTTTTCCATAAAAAATAAGACATTCCCACCATCCATGGCGGTCAGATGCTGGAGGTAGAGTAACGCAGGAGCTTGTTACCGAGGATCACT
>NZ_JBSQBN010000064.1:0-25476 GCF_053850585.1 Shewanella sp. A22 | reverse complement strand
TCAGATTCTCGGGGATTATTATTCTACAGGCTGCTTGAACAAGCAGTGCGTTCTAAGCCGATAACGTACCAATCAATTAAAGATCGATAACCACAATATATAGTGGTTGGTTGTGCTAAGTGGATAGGCCTTCAATTTATACATTTATATAGTTCAGAGGGTTATCGCAATCAAAGCAAAAAGAAGTTATGTTAATCATCATAAAATTGGGTGGTATAGTTAACTAACTGGAATTTCTCCAAAAATGACGTTTCAACGTCTTTTTCATACATAAAGCTACTTGGTTGTTTTTTGAGCTTGTAGGGTGTCGATGTCTGTGATCTAATAGACATTATTCACCTACAGTAAATTGTTATGGCCAACTACAAGCCTGATTTATCCTGTCAAAGTAAATTCATTCCTATCAATTTTTCAGAGCAAATTCTGCCTGGTACATTTGAGTATGCCCTTTGTTATATTATCGAAAATAAACTCGATTTATCGGGGTTTGATACTTGGTATCACAATATCATAAAAATGGGTGGCATAATTATTAAGTATCAAAAAATAATCAGTCTAAAAGAATAGAAAATATAAGCCGTCAAGGGCTAAAACAATTAGATTTTAATCAACTATCGATGGTTTCTGGAGGAAAGCCAAAATTAACCACTATTTGTGATAACCAGGGTAACAATTGTGCAGAACCAGTTCTCGATTGTTAAGGCTATAAAGTCGTAACTATAAGTACCAGGATGGAAAGTCCTGGTACTTTTAAGGGTAAGTGTCCGCCAAACCACACCTTCGATGGTTAAATTCTCTTCTATATACAGCTCTGAGGAGCAGTTGACAACAATCAATGCTGCTCTGTATGTTCAACTGATCTATGCATACTCATATTGCTCGAATAATGATCACGCCTTAGCCCTGAGTGTGGCTGCTGGAGGCTAGATACTTCTGGCCACCAAGTTAGCTAACGATTAGGTGGCGAAAAATCAGCCAGATATTATAGTTTTAGTTATCAGCTTTCCGTCGCTTCCAGTAATTACGATGATGTTATCACCTTTCGACAAAAACACTGATTTCTTATCTTTTGAAGATGAAACAATTATTCTGTCAATTGGCACTTCATCTGCATTATTAATTTTGAATACTTCAAACATACATGGGAACATATCCTTGCAGTCGCTAGGTGTAATGCTATGTGGTAATCGACCTAAATCAGCCCAATCAGGACGACCTTGTTGATAGGTAGTTCTCGGCCAAAAAACTGAAATATCCCATCTATTAGGATTTGAACTCCAAACTTGTTTATTGTTTAGAAAAACAAAAGGTGTTTTTAACGTACTCTTTTTGGCAGCCATTGTGTATGTTGGATGCTCATATAATTCATCGCTTTTTTCCATACGCTTCGTTTGGTCAACAGTGAGCGTTTCAAGTCCAGTGATTGCTTTTAATTTACTTGCTAACCACTCATCCTCTCTTATATGGGCATAGCCGACATGAATAAGAACTTTAGCTTTGGGGTTTTTATCGAAAATCTTTTCTTTAATGGATAGTGCAGCATTAGTTTCACGTTCTTCAATTGTATTTAACTTTCTCGGCTTGTAATTATCATAAGATATTATTTGGAAGCCCATTTCTTTTGCTTTGAGTATTAGATTTGCAAATATAGGTTCTTGTGTATAGTAGCCAGCTTTGCTAGTGATATAACCATTTTTAATTTTCTTAGATGCATTATTGTTAAGTGATTCAGCAGCAATATAACGAAAGCCTTGTTTCCATAACCCATCAAGTAATCGGTAAGTTAATACTCTGTGTTGACTTCTATCGTGGGCTTCATTAATCATTACTATTTGATGGGTTTCAGCTTTTTTCAGAATTTGATGAATTGCATCTTTAACTTCAAATTGTGTTAAATCATCCAAAGTGGAAGTGTTCTCACTTGAGCTTCTATCGTTAGAGATAAGTACTTCCTTGTATTGACCAGCAAACGAATAATAAACGCTAAGTTCCTGCATTAAAATATCAAATGCAACAGAATCAACCTTGTATTCTTTCGATAAAGCTTCAATAAGCGGAAGCTTTTCAACTAGACTTGTTCCCTGGGATATTTCTTGGACTTTTTTGCCAACTTTAACAGCTTCCAATAAAAATAGTTCAGTATCAGTATTCGCTGAACAATAGGTAGTGAATAGAATGAAAATTAGTAATAGAGACTTTATCACGGTAATTCCTTTTAGGTGTATTCCATTATGCTTAAGTAGTTAGCTAACGTCTTAGTATTTATGTGTAACATAGTTTGCAGGGCGTAAATCACTTGTTGGACTAGACCCTAGCTACATCCAAGTTGTTTAGTTATTATGTGCTGCTGACATTATTTATGCTATAGAAATTTGCTTTTTCTGGGTGTTTTTTATACAGTTCATAATTAATTGATATGGCTTGGTCTTTGTATCCTCAATATCATTGTTCTTGTCTTTAATTAAAAAAACAAACAAGAAGTACTGAGAGCCAAAGGATAACCGACACACTTGGTATAGATTGAAGAGGCGGTTGCTTATATGCCTCAGGTTCTAACACTATCAGCCGAGGCAACACCATCATTATCCGAGCAAGTTGAACATATAGAGCAGTATTGTTTGTTATCAACTGATCCTCAGACCAGTATATAGTAGAGTTCTTAACCAACCAATGTCTACAAACGTGATTAGATTTTTTATTTCTTATTTAAGGATGGCCTTCATGATGGTTTGAGATACTTTATCTAATCAATACCCGTGACATTAGACTAAATACCCTAAGCGGTTTCTGTCCATTTTCAAGTTAGCGTGGCCAACACATTTCTGCCCCTTTCCTTGTTATAGCCTGTTGGCTGAAGCCTTTACCAGAAACTTTTTTGGATAATTTATTCTAATGTGATAAAGGCGGTTACAAGAACACTACTAATATTGGGTGTTTGTGATACATAACAAGCTTAGTTTTATGCACACATTAGCATTTTCATCAATTGTCAGATCAATTTTGTACTCAATCAGCAAGTAAGGAATAGGGGTTACAATCAACCAAACTATAGGGGTACGTTGTACTCATTGTTCGCGCTGGTCATAGCGATAGCAATGCCCTGAATAGTTAACGGCACCCAGAAAACCCCAAGGTTCAACAATAATGATATTGGCTCGGGCGCTTGAAGATTGGCCATATTACAGCTGTTGCTGTATATTTGCTTCATACTTGTTACCCCCAATTACAATGGTTATATATTTTATTTAAAGGAATAAATTTAATGAAAAAAATTGCTTTTTATTTTGTGGTAACAGCCATATTAACAATGGTGGCTATCTACAGTTCCCCGACTTATTCATACCCATCTGTTAATGCTATTAACTCTGTTTATTGTCATAATTGTGATGACATTGATTACAAAAATAAAGCAATAACTAGATCTAAATCCCTTGCTTTTATTTCAGATGATTATGGCGAACCTGAGTACACCTATGTAAACGTATTTGATATTAATAATGAGGCAATGAAAAGTTACTTGGTTAGTAGGTCTGAGTCACCATTTTTCCCTAGTTTGGTCTATAATGCTAGGGAAGTACTTCCGGAACCAACTATTAAATCCGAATGGGAGGCGTTAACTTCGGAGTTAAACCTTATTTTCAGCAATCCTTTTATTTCAGATGAGAATGGAATGGCTTTTCTGTCAGATGAAAAAACTAGGAATAAAGTCTTTAATAGATTAAACAATCAGTGGTATGGAATTATTCTTGGAGCCTCCCAAACAATACGGATATTAGATAGTGTAGTAGGAGTTTTTCCTAATAACGCAGTGTATAATAGGATGAAAATAACGTTCAAAGATAATGTAGAATTGATTATATCGATTGCGGATGTTGAGCAATTGACGTTAGGAGATTTGTTTACCGGTAATGCAGTTTTTGTATATGTTCAAGATTCAGCGTATATCGTAGATGAAGATGGTTACTTAGTTAAATTGCCTGATGATATGAATGAAGCTAATACTGTTAGAAACGTAAAATTTTCTGGACTTAATACGGCCAATAAGTTTGCATTATTTGTGGGCGGCTTGAGGTCATCTGGAGCAACAAATTGCTCAGTGGTTAAAACAACTGTCACAGATAAAGATGGAAGTGAGCGTGTTGTGTATGTTTATAGTTGCGTTTAATCTGTAAGAAGGGTTACTTATAATGGAAATTACACCGACATTAATTGGTCAAGTATTGATGTTTGCAATCATAGTTTTGTTTCCAATGAAATTTATTTTAACATCAAGTTTGTCACAAACAAAAAAACTGTTTTGGGTGCTATTATTTTTATTGTTACCTATCATTATGCCTGTGATATTCACAATATTAATAAATCATCAAGATAAAAAATCAATATAATTAATCGTTATCAGCGTTGGCTATTGTTAATTGATAGCCAGCGCTCATGGAGCGAGAATGCGAATTTTTCAAACAATTACAATGGTTGATTTGACTATTACATTTTATAAAACGTAATCCCGCTCTGCGCTTTAAATTGTGTTACGGTAAAAATAGAAATATTTTTCTTGGCTTAACTGCGTAGTCATTCACTTATCTATTACCAGCCCAAATTTTTTCACCGAGCAATAGTTTGAATCGATCCTATCGAGAAATGGACACCTTAACGCGGCGTTGATCCATAGGAATATTCACCTATAACTCACATAGTAGAGCAAAAGTCCTAACGCAGAAATGTCCATAAGTGAGTCAGAAGCCATGATTGAAAATGGATAAATTCAACTTTGAAATTGAGGCCGTTGAAGACTCTTTATAAAAGAATGCGTGAGCTAGCCATGCATGACGGGCTAGCTTTCGCGGTACAGGTTGCTCTTTGGTATCTGACCCATATGGATATGGGAAATGTCATTATGATGTCGGGAACATCATAGACCATGCCATCACGACATTCGAGGATCCATTCACATCAGATGTACCATCGAAAGCGTTAGCATTTTCACTCTTTATTGTAAAATGGGCCGAAGCAGGATTCAAATGAAGCCAAAAGCTGGATCAATTTCCGTCGCAATTTTTTCGCTGCTGTTGTTTGGTTAAATAGCGAAAATGTTGCCGGAACGGCAGGGGTGATCCAAGAGGGGATTGCTGTTGATCCCCTTTTGGCCCGTGCAGGGTGGAACCTTGCGATTTTAATTCAAACGAAGTTTGAAAAGTCTGATATCGGCGAAGCGCTACGACGTTAGTGGCCGCAGGCCATAAATACAAACTCGTTTGGTTACTTACCATCAAAAGTAAACGACTGACCTGCAAGTGCGGCCTCGTACATTAACCCACCTTTAGTGGCGGTAAATATGGCCATGCCGTTGATATAGGCTGCGGTTGCGGCATGATTACTGCCTGCTTGTCCTGCCCCAGCGGAATTACCAGTGGTACCCACTTGAGCATTAGCGCCAACGTTAATCGCGACTGCCGATGCTTGTGCGCTAAATTCAAAGCTTCCACTGGTGAAATCATTCAATGCTTTAGCATCTTTAAAGAAGATGATTTCACTATAAGCTTGCCCACCTAGCTGAAACCCAATAGAGAGCTGGGTTAATGTGGAGTCACCTATGTATGAGCCAGCTTGATACACTCGGCCGTTGCCGTATGCTGCGCCAATGCCAATACCACCTTTGGCGACACTAGGGAATATGGCATAGCCATATGCGCTATTAAATAAATGTCTGCTTTCATTGGCCTTTTTGAAGTTAGTAATGGCATCGTTATAAGCTTCTTCATTAGCAAAACTAGGCGCAGTAAACGCGAAGCTTAATAACACGAGTAGACTGGAAAGTACTACACTAATTGAACGTTTCATAAATAACCTCATAGACTAAATTGTCATGATAAAAACTCACCTTAGGGTAGCATACCCCTTAAGTGACGCGAGTTAATAAACATTTATAATCGGTAATGTTAGCGATTGCTAATTTTGTTTGGTTATTACCAGTAATGAGCGGGTTTGTGAAGGACTATTTTTGTTTGTCGCCTTGGTTTGCGCTACTGACATTGGCGGTGTCACTTTTGTTTTCATCTTGCATTAAATCCTGTAAATAGGTCATTTCTTCATTGTTGAGTAATGGGGCGTTGTTGGTTGGTGTTTGGTTGGTTGCGTTAATTGTGCCACGTAAATAGGCAGCTCGAGTAACTTGTTGAATGCCATATAATGCAAACACATATACGGTAAGTAATAGACTCAAGCGGGTGACTGCTTGGATTAAAAAGGGGATTGAGTCACCTAGATAGAAAGGTAAATAAACCAACATAATACGCAGTAGCCAATTAATCAGAATGCCTATGGTTAATACACTTAACCAACGAAATCGAATCACTTGTAAGTTAAGCTGCCTTTTGGCCAAATATTGAGGGCGGTATTGGGATAATAAACGATATATTGCCCAGAAATAGCCAATAGTTTGCAGCATTAATAGTATCGGCAAGAGTACTGCTAATACATTGATTATACTCAAATCACTTAATAAACTTAAGGTGGTAGTTGAGATGTTAGGGCCAATGCTGATATGAAATAACACCGTTGAACTGGTAACTAACGCAGTAATAATGGCACTGGCAAAATGCTTTATGAGTAGTGGCTTATAGTCTTGTTCTGTCAGGCTGCTTTTACAATATAAATACAGCATTGGCATGAGTAAAAAATAGATTGGAATAAACAATGTAAGGGTTAAATGTATTGGAATTGGGGTGGTTTCTGGGGTAAGTAAACCGGTTAAAAAGTAACAACCAATAAGTAAAAATATCCCCGCCAGCAGGCTATGACTACGAGTGGTACTTTGGTAAATATAATGAACATACAGGCCAACACCAAGGCAATGAATGCCTCCGAGTAAGGAGAGCCACCAGTATGTTTGGATGAATAAATCGTTAAATTGGTTCATTTTCACTCTCTTTGACGATAGTGAATACTAACCTACTTTCTATTAACCGAGTAGTTTTCGATTATTAACTTTGCTTAGCTTTACGCAAATGGCGGTTTGAGGCCTTTTCTGGTGGTAAACCTGGAGTGGGTTTGCGTTCTGCAAGTAAATGCTTAATCGCCATAATGGGATGTGGTAGTAGCATTCTTGGACCCGCAAACATCATTATTTCTCGCGCTCTTTGTTTCATGTGGGGTTTGTAACAATGTACAGGGCATTTATTGCAAGTCGGCTTATCTTGGCCGTATGGGCAACGGTCTAAGCGGGTATTTGCGTAATTTAAAAACTCACAGCATTGTGGGCACACTCCTTGTGACGGTTTGAGCGGATGATGTGCTTTACAATAGATTTCGACCATAGCTTGCATTGTTCGAAACTCGTAGAGTAATTTTCCGCTTAGTAATTCTTCATCACTCATAGTGTTATCTCTTATTCTATACCTTAGTAAATTAGTCGGATATTTGTAGTGTAAACTTGGCTATATGGCCTGACAAATTGAGCATATTTAACTTTGAACTTAAGCTCAAAATAGTTTTTTTTGAGGTCGGGATCGCAAAAATGATCGAAACAAATGTTAAATGACCAGTAATCGACAACTTGTGACAGATTAAAATAGATAAATACTTGATTTTATAGTATACATTGAAACGATAATGGGAAGTGCTTAAAAAAAGCACAGCGCTTAGGAATCTGCGCGTTATCATTAAAACCGTTACGTTGCCTTACAATGAATACCGTTGTAAGTGCGATAAAATCATGCGCTATGGCGCATCATTAGCAAGGTGGAAGCCTAATGAAGGTAATTTTAATTCTCATATTGGTTGCAATTGCTCTGTATTTGTATAGACGGACTCAAGCGGTAGCAAAGCAAGAGATTGATGAAAACGAGAGTAGTGCGGCGCCGCATTCATCATCAAAAGACGTCGCTCAACCTACAGTAATAGCTGAAAAAGAGTCTGTTGAGGAGCCCGTATCGCTTAGCGATGACACTGTCGAAGCGACCACTGCGGTAGACGTTGAAACGGAGCCAGAAGTAACATCATCAGATGGTCTGCATACTGACGCAACGCCTTCGCCAGAGGCTCCTCTAAACGATACTGCTACAGTAGCAGAAGCTAGCCCATTAGAGGTTAAATCAAACGCGACAGAAATAAACCAATCGGCAACAGAGGAGCAAGGGCAACAGCTACACCTTGATAATGTCGAAGGGGATTGGGCCAGCGATAGTTTTCTGCAGCAGGTTGAAGCAGCTAACGGTGCGACTGATCTTCAAAGCCAGCATCGCGACCTAGTCAGTGTGATCAATCATTGTTATAAGATGCGTAAACAAGCAGATTATTGCCAATATGGTGCAGCATTGCAGTTAACCTATTTAGGGTTATATCGCTCATTACATCAACAAAATACCGCTCAAAAAAGCACTGATGCAATCAAATCACCCGCATTTATGCAATTATCGACATTGTTAAACGATGTTGGTCAATTTGATGAGGCGATTAATGTGTGCCAGCAAGCGCTTGAATACCAGCTAACCGATGGTACGGTTACTGGATTTGAAGGGCGAATAAAACGTATCGAAAAAGCGAAAGCCAAAGCGAGCTAACAGGCTAATCAATACTGTTGGATGGATATCAGGTATGATATTCAAAAGGAAAGCGAACCTTGGTTCGCTTTTTTGTTGCTTCAAATCCAATGCTTTCAAGGTTTAAAATGACATTAATGATTCATACATGGACTAAAATATTGCTAATTTCTGCCGCTGTAATTGCACTTTCTGGTTGTATTCGTACCCCTGAATGGACCTTGTTTTATGTTGCAGATCAAACACCATTACCGACAGAAATTGCTGTGCAAGACCACATATCCGGTTATTACAATTCGTTGGAGCAATGCCAAGCAAAAGGCGCAGGAATGTTACGTTTACAGGCTTCATCAGTGCCTGCCGAGAAAGCTTTTATATGCGGAGAGTTGTGCCAGGTTGATGATCAACAGCAACTGCAGTGTAAAAGCCAAGTCGTTGGAATAAAGTATGATGCAGTTTAAGCAAGATTTCTTCGAGCAATTAGAAGGCTTCTACTCACAAGTTTATCCTTTACCAATGAGTAACCCTAATTGGCTTGGTTGGAGTGAGGATGCTGCAAAACTCATTGGTTTAGAAAAACCCAATAATGAATTGTTGATGCAGTTGTCGGCTAACGATTCGGCTCCAGGCGCGAGTTATTATGCCCAAGTGTATAGTGGTCATCAATTTGGTGGTTATACCCCAAGGTTAGGCGACGGTCGCTCAATTATATTAGGTGAAGCTATTGGCCCTAATGGAGCTTGGGATGTGGCGTTAAAAGGGGGCGGCCCAACGCCGTATTCTCGCCAAGGTGATGGTCGGGCTGTGATGCGCTCGGCAGTACGGGAGTTTTTAGTGTCAGAAGCGCTTGCGGCGCTAAATATCCCCACCAGCCGTGCGCTAGCTGTTATTGGTTCTGATTTACCCGTGTGGCGAGAAAGCCAAGAAACCGCAGCAATAACGGTTCGCTTAGCAAAAAGTCATATTCGTTTTGGTCATTTTGAATATTTTTGCCATAGTGAACAAGGCGATGCTGATAAATTAACTCAACTGCTTAATTTTACAATACAGCAGCATTTTCCACATTTATCAACGGATGCCGCAGGCTATAAACAGTGGTTTTATGAGGTGGTACATTCTACTGCAAAAATGATTGCCCACTGGCAGTCTGTCGGTTTTGCTCATGGCGTGATGAATACCGACAACATGTCGATACTGGGTGATACCTTTGATTTTGGTCCGTTTGCATTCTTAGATACTTTTAAAGAAGGCTTTATTTGTAATCACTCTGATCATGAAGGCCGCTATGCTTATGGCCAGCAACCTGGAGTAGGTTTATGGAACCTCAAACGTTTGGCCCAAGCGCTGACGCCTGTTATCGAGTCTGATGATTTAATTGCCGCGCTAAATACCTATCAATCAGTATTGGTTCAGCAATATTTAAGCTTGATGCGAGCCAAAGTAGGGTTGCAGCTACCAGCTCATTCAAGTGCGTTCAGCCCAGAAGCGCAAGCTGAACTTGATAAACAAGATTTGCACTTGTTAGGGGAATTTACAGTATTGCTTGAAACGAATCAGCTTGACTACACTAACAGTTTTCGCCGCTTTGGTCAGTTGGACCCAAATGGTTCACATCCAACATTGCGAGAGGATATGGTTGATCTTGCTGGCTTTGACAATTGGTATCTTGCCTACCAAAAAAGAGTGGGTGAGGTTGCTGATGTGGATGCGTGGCAATGTGAGCGTAATAGTGCTAATCCTAAGTACATTTTGCGTAATTACCTCGCACAAGAAGCCATTATCGCGATTGAAGAAAACGGTGATGACAGTAAATTATTGCAACTTCAGCAACTGTTATGTCGTCCTTATGATGAACAACCCGAGATGGAAGATTTTGCCAAACGCCCACCACAATGGGGACAAGGCTTAATTATGTCTTGCAGCAGTTAATTGATGTATTTTACCTGAGTCAATTTATGAAATTATTGTCAGCCAAGTTAGATCATGCCGCATTAAGTATTGTTATTCGTGCTGAAGTGGATTTTGAGCAATTTGAACGTTTTGCAGAGCCGTTAGCTGCTGCACTTGATTGCGAAGTTCGTGAGCGCCAATGGGGCGCCGATCGGCATCAATGGTTATTAAATTTTGAAGGCAGCCCTTTATGGTTACATTATGAGTTTTATGGTGATATTTGTTGGATTTCCACCGACAGTGCTAACGATTTAGACGTATTAGCGTTTTTATTAACGCTACTTGCTCCACATATTCAAACCAATTAAGAAGGCACACATGGATAACCGTATAGGCGCAGAGTTTCATTTTCAGGCATTGAGACCCGATCTCATTTTAGATGCTATTGAAAGTATTGGCGTCTTCCCTGAAACGGGCTTATTAGCGTTAAACAGTTACGAAAATAGAGTATATCAATTTCGTTGCGACCAAGGTGTTCGTTATGTGGTGAAGTTTTATCGGCCACATCGTTGGAGTAATGAGCAAATTCAAGAAGAGCACGATTATGCTTTGGCATTAGCGGCTGAAGACATCCCAATTGCAGTACCGGTTGTTATTGATGGAAAAACCTTATTTGAATATCAAGGGTATCGTTTTGGGCTTTTCCCTTCAATAGGTGGACGTGCATTTGAAGTGGACAACTTAGAGCAACTTGAATCGGTTGGGCGTTTTATTGGTCGTATTCATCAATACGGTGCAAGACAGCCTTTTGTTTATCGAGAACCGCTTACTCCAGCCATTTTGGGGGATGAGTCTTATCGTTACTTACGCGAGAGTGGTATTGTTTCCAGTGCAATGCAAAACGCATTTTTTACGGTCGTTGAACAGGTTTTAGATAAAGCTAAACAGATTTGGCAGCAACACAGCTTTACCTCAATACGTCTGCATGGCGATTTGCATCCGAGTAATATTTTATGGACACCGGACGGACCTGGTTTTGTTGATTTAGACGATGCAAGGCAAGGCCCTGCAGTACAAGACCTGTGGATGATGCTCACTGGCGATCGGCAGCAACAGTTACTACAAATTGATATTTTATTAGAAGGATATCAAGAGTTTTGTGACTTTGACGCTAAACAGCTAGCGTTAATTGAGCCATTAAGGGCATTTAGGATGGTGCACTATAATGCATGGTTAGCGAAACGTTGGCAGGACCCCGCATTTCCGATGAACTTTCCATGGTTTGCAGATCTGAAGTATTGGGAGCAACAAACGTTGGCATTTAAAGAACAGCTGTCTGCGCTTAACGAGGCGCCATTAAGTTTACCCAGTTTTAATTAACAATGTTTCATAATCACTATCGAATTGTATTTAGTTACAAATACAATTGGCCAGAGATTGAGTTACAGGCTTACGCTAGACTATGATAGAGCCAGCGTATTTAAATTTTGCCTATACAGAAGGAAGTAAAATGAAAAAAGCATTACTGATGGCCGCAGCACTATTATTAGCGCCAATGGCTGCAATGGCTGCTGATTATAAAGAAGGTGTACATTACACTGTAATTAATGACGGCCCAGAAACAGCTAAGCCAGAAATTACTGAGTTTTTCTCATTCTATTGCCCACATTGTTTTAATTTTGCTAAAACAGTTGTTCCTAAGATTGAAGCAAACTTGCCAGATGGTGTCGAATTTAATCAAGCTCACGTAGAGTTTATTGGTCGCCAAATGGGCGTGGAAATGTCTCGTGCATTTGCTATCGCAGAGCAACTTAATGTGAAAGATAAAATCGAGCCAGCATTATTTAGTGCTATTCACGATAAGCGTCAACAGTTTACTCGTCCAGATGATATCAGAGCATTATTTATTGCTAATGGGGTAGATGCTAAAGCATATGATGCTGCAGCCAACTCATTTATGGTTAATGCGAAGATGTCTAAAATGAAACGAGATACCGAAAACGCGAAAATTTCGGGTGTTCCTTCACTGGTTGTTAATGGTAAATACCGTGTAGAAACGGGTTCAATTAAATCTTATGATGAATTAATTGATATCGCATTTTACCTAACATCAATGAATAAAAAGTAATCTCTCATTGATGCTATAAATCACCTCTTATCCTAAAAGAGTCACTAAGGAGCTTCGGCTCCTTTTTTACGCTTAAAATATATTATTGTTGGATGAGCTAAAATAGCGGATTGAATGTTAAAGAGTAAAAAAAGGCAAAAAAAAACCGTATATCTATAAAAGACAATACGGTGATGAGTCAAATGACTCTTTTTTACCCTGAGTAACGCGGTGATATTAACATGGCGTCAAAATATTGGCAAGCGACATTAAAGTGTCGCTTTTTGTTTTATATGATTTGTATGAACAAAAAATAATCACTCAGTGATGAAACTCTTTGGTAAACAAGCAGTCCAAATTGACAGTATCAAAGTTGTGTTTAACAGAAAGCGGGAAGTGGTTGATATCACGTTTATATTGTTTAGGTTATACACGGCTTATCGTTAGTTATTCCATAGTATTTTGTGCAGGTTATTTTTTTGGAGGAAGCCGTATGAGAATGTTCCCTGTTTATGCACCTAAATTGATTGTTAAGCATGTAAGGATCTTTCTAAGTGGGGTTATTTGGGTAAAAGATTTAGGCTTGCTCGAATTTGATAACGGTCGTTTTTTACAGACGAAAAAAAGCCTGCCACAAGTGAAGCAGGCTATCAGTGAATTGAATGCCTTAATTGAGGCGCAATCAAGGCAGCATCAATCCATTTAAATTTCGTTATTTAATAAACCAACAAGGCCATTGACCTTATCACTCCAAGAGTTAAGGTCTTGCTGCAATTGTTGGTTTTTTTGTGTCAATTCTTGTTGCTGCGACATCAATGTTTCGTTCTTTTGCTTCTCTTCATCAAGCTCCATTTTTAATAGCTCAATATTTTCGAGAGTTGCCTGGATTTTGTTTTCCAGTTGGGACAATAATTCAAGGCTCATGGGGAGTCCTATACGTTTCTGGATGGAATCCCGATTCTAGCAGTGACAAGGCCTATAGGAATAGCCTTTAAAACTAAGTGGCTAAAAAATATTCAATAAATAGGCCTATATTGTGCTTTATCTAAGATCGCGCTATTTTCATCTGCTAACCTAAGCAGCAAAAGACTTTTTATGACAATTACCAGACTCGATGTTAACACTCGTATGAGCAGCATTGTAATCCATAACAATACCGTTTATTTATGTGGCCAAGTTGCAAAAGATAAACTCTCTGATATAAAAAACCAAACCGTTACTATGCTTGAAGAAGTTGATAGTTTACTTTACCAAGCAGGGAGTCGACGCGATCATATTTTGTCTGCCACTATTTATCTTAAAGACATGACCGATTACGATGCAATGAATCAGGTTTGGGATAATTGGTTACCTGCAGGTCATGCTCCCGCAAGAGTTTGTGTGCAGGCTGCTATTGCAGAGCCTGAATATTTGGTTGAAATAGCGGTCATTGCCGCAGTTGTTGAGTCGTTATAGCGCACGTACTGACACATTTTGTCTGTCGTAATATGAATAAACACTTAAGTTCGGGGTAGGGTGATGATTACATTTATTATTATATCCTCATCTCTTATCTCGTGTTCAGGGTAAATATATTGATGCTTGTTACGTTCATTTGACGTATTTTGATCTAGGATGTAGAGCTGCTACTTGACATTAATCTCTCGCCTCCATAGTCTGCAAGCTCAGTTTTTAAGGTGGTATGCAATGGACATAAAATATAATTTAAAATCTGCGTTAGAGCGTCGCACTGAACCCTTTAAGCCTGAAGGCGATGTGGGGTTCGGTAAGTTACGTACTGACCACATGTTTTTAATGGATTATTGTGATGGTCAATGGTGTGATCCACGCATAGTCCCTTACGGCCCGTTTGAAATGGCGCCAGGTGCAATGTCGTTGCATTATGGTCAATCGATTTTTGAAGGTGCTAAAGCCTTTATGCATGAAGACGGTGAAATATACACTTTCCGTCTAAACAAGAATGCTGAGCGTATGAATCGTTCTGCCGATATTGTGTGTATTCCTAATATAGATGAAGCTATGCAGCTTAAAGGAATTAACGCGCTTATTGATGTTGATCGTTTGTGGTTCCCACAGCAACAAGGTGCGTGTTTATATATTCGACCTTTTATTTTTGCAACGGAAGATCGTTTGTCTGTTAGCCCAAGCCAACAATACACTTTCTGCGTAATGCTAAGCCCTTCTGGCGCCTATTATGCCTCAGGGGTTAATAATGGTATTCGCTTGTTAATCAGTACTAAGTATCACCGTGCAGTATCTGGTGGAACTGGTGCTTCTAAAGCTGCTGGTAACTATGCTGCCTCGCTACGCGCAGGTAAAGCCGCTGTAGAATATGGTGCATCGCAGGTATTGTATTTAGATTCAACCAATACTCAAATTGAAGAAGCTGGCGCGATGAATCATTTCCATATTTTAAAAGATGGCACTGTGATTATTCCGACATTCACTGACACCATTTTAAAATCCATTACCTCTCAGTCTATTATGGAACTTGGGGATATGTTGGGCTGTGAAGTGAGGCAAGAGACTGTCATGCTGGATAAGTTTATTGCGGATATTGAATCAGGTGAAATTATTGAAGCTGGTGGGTTTGGTACTGCTGCCGTGGTGTCTCCTGTGAGCTCATATATCTTTGAAGATGGACGGGTTGTGACTGTTGGCGATGGTAAAGTGGGCCCTAATATTCAGCGTATTTATAAGCTGTTTACAGAACTCCAAAAAGGCCATGTTGCTGCTCCGCAAGGCTGGGTTAAACGCGTGGAACGTGTTGCACCATAGTTCATTTAAACGCATTGATATAGGTTTAAGAAAGCTCCTGAGTGGAGCTTTTTTAATCGACTTTGTCTTGGGTTAATAATGCTAAACAGTCTTTAGCATTTATGGGCTTACTAAGTAGGAACCCTTGCACTTGATCGCAGCCACCTTCTCGTAAGAATGTTAACTGCTCTTGAGTTTCGACCCCTTCTGCTACTACATTCAACTCTAAGCTGTGGGCTAAGGTAATGATTGCGCTAGTGATAGCAGCGTCGTCTGGATCTTCTGTAATGTCGCGCACAAATTCACGATCAATTTTTAAGGTATCAATCGGGAAACGTTTTAAATAGCTTAAACTGGAGTAGCCTGTTCCGAAATCGTCCACCGCTATAGTTAATCCTAACGCTTTTAATTGTGCCAGCACTGCAACTGAATCTTTTGGATTACCCATGATCATCGATTCAGTTAACTCAAGCTCTAGCGCACTTGCAGGTAAACCTGATACCGCTAGGGCGACTTCTATGGTAGAAATGATATCGGCTTTCAGCTGTCTTGCTGAGAGGTTTACGGCAACCGAGATATGCTCAAAACCCAAGCTATGCCATTGTGCAAGCTGACTACAGGCTTGGTTGATAGCCCAGTGGCCAATTTGATTAATCATGCCCGTTTCTTCTGCCATTGGGATAAATTCAACGGGAGAAATAAAGCCAAGTTCAGGACTTTCCCAACGTAACAATGCTTCCAGTCCGATGATTTTTTCGGTTTTAACATCATATTTAGGTTGATAAACCAAATACAGCTCATTCTCTTGAATGGCTTTTTTAAGCCCCGCTTCTAGTTGAACATGACGCGTAGCATACTGATTCAATTTCTCGGTATAGAATTGGAAGTTATTACGTCCTAACGATTTAGCGTGATACATAGCGGTATCAGCATATTTAATTAACGAGCTGGTGTCTTGAGCATCTTCAGGATACAGGCTGATACCTATTGATGGCGATATCGTTAGGACTTTGTCATCAAGTAAGAAAGGTGTTTGAAATGCATGCAGTACTTTTTCAGCAATAATTGTTGCCGCTTTTGTTTTGGCCACACCTTCCAAAATAATGGTAAATTCATCGCCACCTAAACGCGCAACAGTATCGCCGTCACGTATGGCATTTTGTAGCCGATGGGCGACGGCTTTTAGCAATAAGTCGCCAACGTGATGACCCATCGAATCGTTAATGTGTTTAAAGCGGTCTAAGTCTAAGAATAGCAGTGCAACAATGCTTTCAGCTCGATGAGCCTTAGTTACTGCTTGATTTAGGCGGTCTTGGAACAGGGTACGGTTAGGTAACCCCGTTAATGGATCAAAGTTAGCTAATACACGTAAGTCTTCTTCAGCTTTTTTACGCGCAGTTATATCGGTAAACACCGCCACAAAATGGCTGGTTTCACCTTTGTTATCGATAACTTGATTGATTTCAAGCCAGGCAAGAATGCCGCGACGGTCGCGGGTTCTTATCTTGATTTCGCCAGCCCAATGCTTGTGTCTTAACAACTGGGTTTCTACTGAGTTATAAAACTCACGAGATTGCTTACCCATGGTTAAAAATAGAAAATGTTTGCCGACAACGTCACGGTGTTTAAAGCCGGTAATACGACTGAAAGCCGGATTGACTGAACGTATTTGGTAGTCGAGCTCACCAACGACAACAGCTTCATTCATACTAAACAGAACTTGTGATGATAGCTTTAATTCGTTTTCAGTGACTTTTCGGCTGGTAATGTCTTTATGGGTGCCCGCCATTCGGAGTGGGTTGTTATCGTCATCACGTTCAACAACTTGTCCGCGATCTAATAACCATGACCATTCGCCTGGTGATGATTCAATACGATATTCAGCTTCAAAGAACTCTGTCTCACCATTTAAGTGATCATTGAGTAACTTTTGAACCCTAGATTGATCTTCTGAATGAATACTTTTAGTCAATAATTGATCTTTTTGGGTAAAGTTCATCGGTTCGACCATATTGGTACGATAAACGATATCTTCTTTGATATTCCAGTCCCACATACCGTCTCCAGAAGCCCATAGTGCTAACTTTAGGCGCTCTTCAGAAGCACGGATACTGCTATCGAATTCGCGTTGTTTAACTCGCTTTTTCTTTTGCGCAATAAAAAATAAAGCAACCAGTAACAGCGCAATAAAAGCATACAGTGCGTAAGCAAAATGTGTCATGTAGAAAGGTGGAACCACCGATACATTGACATTTAAGGTGTAATTACTGTACTGATTGGCGCCAAGAGCATGACGGACAATTAATTCGTAATCTCCTGGAGGAAGATTGGTATAAGTGATTTTATTACCACGGCTTAACTCATGCCAAACGGTATCAAAACCGCTGAGAAAGTAACTAAAACGGTTTAAGCCAGGGTAACCAAAATTTAATGAGCTGACTTCAAAGCTAATTAATTGCTTCTCGTATGGCATGATAATGTTAGGCGCTTGGCTTAAATCGAGTATCGGGTGTGACGTTTCGCCAATGGTGTATTTTGTTAGCGCTAATTTAGTCTCTGGTAGTTGTTTAGGGATCTGGTGGGGGCTAAATTGATTTAATCCTCGAATACCGCCAAACCATAAATCACCGTTACTGTCTTTAAATTTAACTGAACCGTTAAACTCGCTACCTTGTAAGCCTTCATATCGGTTATAAGATACGTAAGTGTTTGTTTCAGGTGTAAAACGTGAAATCCCGCTATTAGTACTTAGCCAAAGATCATGTTGCGAATCTTCCAAAATGGCATAAACCGTATTACTACTGTTATCGGCATTGACATCTTTGCGATCAAATTTAAACGTGCCATCTTCAATCGTTAATTTATCTATGCCACCATGAGTTGCTACCCAAAAGTCACCGTTGTCAGTGAGTAAGAAGTCGCGGACACGATCATCACTTAAACTGTATGGGTTGTCAGGATTGTGATTGAGCCAGTCTAGTTTTTTTGCCTCAGGATCGAGCCGTACCACTCCGCCCATAGTGCCTAACCACAGGTAGCCTTGGCTAAAATATAATTTGAGAATTTGATACTTAAAAGGAGAGTATTCTGCTTGAAACCCAAAGTCATATGGCAACATTATTTTGCTTTGCGGTGCAATATAATATAACCCTTGGGAGCTAGCCATCCATAAACGACCATCATTATCAAAGGCTAAACTACGGAATTTGCTATCTCTATGAGGTTGCTTATTAGCTGGCTTTATTTGTTGTAGGGTATTGTTATCTAAATTAAATACTCCTAGGTTTGTCGCAAACCATAACGTGTCGTTCGGACCTTGCACTATATCGTGAACAATAAGCGAAAGTTGGTCTTCTGGAATGGCGAGTAACTGGCTAAATAACCGGTTGATGTAGTGATAGTTATTATCACCCGGAACAAGATATTTTACCCCAACGCCCTCTGTGCCAATCCAAAGACGTTGTTGATTATCTCTAAAAATGCTTCGGATCATATTTGCCATTCTAGGTAAATTGGAATGGTAATCGTAGAGGTGGTGAAAGTATTGATGATTGATATTGAGCTTGTCTATACCTGAATAGTCTGTCCCTATCCATAATGTGCCTGTGGGATCGAGCATTAATGTTTGTAAGTTATTTGCGCTGATACTATTGAGCGTACGTGAATTATGTTTATAAACCGTGCTTTGCCATTTCTCACCATCATAATCGAGCTGAATTAATCCCGAGTTATTGCCAATAGCCCATAATTGATTGTCATTTTTGACTACAAATTGCTCGATTGTCTTTTTATCGCCTTGGCGGTTTTCTCGTGACCAAATCAGTTCTTTTTGATGAGTGTCTAGGTTGTAGTGCCAAATTTGATTTTCTATCGCAAGCCAAACTGAATATATAGAGCTTGATTTTATTTCATTTACGGTTTTACTCACGGGGATATCGAGGCGAATAATGGTATTACTATCAATGGCAAATGTGCCATGAGATTGGGTTCCAACGACTATGTATTTGTTATCAATATTAGCAATGCTAGTCACATTTGGAGTTATATTATTTCCTAAGCTAACTGGAATGGCTTTTTCAGTTTTTTGGGACAGAATGAATAAACCTGAGCGTGTTCCTACCCAAAGAGTATCGCCAATTACCGCGAGATGGGTTATTTGTAATTCAGTTAAGCCTTGAGCTTGTTTGAAGGACGTAAACTCTCCGTTAGTGAGGTTGAGTCGATTGAGGCCATTATTGTAAGTGCCTACCCATAAATCACCATCAGATGATTGCACTATGTCGGTGATAAAATTACCCGAAATTGAGTTACTGCTTTCTTGCTGTTTTAAATATAAATTAAATTCAACCCCATTGTAGCTATGCAAGCCATCTTGGGTGCCTATCCATAACATTCCCGAACTATCCATAAACAGGCGGGTGATCGAATTTTGGTTGAGGCCATTGATGGTATCAAAGTGTTCAAATTTTACTTCGGATAAGGCATCGTATGGATCATTTTGCGCAGTAACAGGCACTGAAAAACTCAATGTTATGGCTAACATTAGGCAGTGAGCTAAAAGTGTAAATACACGAAAATTCAAATTTCACCTATAAAGTTACATTGAAAAAGGCTGCTACAGATCGTTAGTGATGATAACAGTAAAACCCTACTTATTCAGTTGTTAAATAGTTTTATCAATCGCGTTACAGATTAACTCTTTTTCCATGTAAAACGGATAGTTTTGCTCGCGCAATGCGATATAACACTCTTTTTTGGTTGTTTTTAGAGCGGTTTAAGTCTTTTGTTCTTGTTGTTGATGCGTTTTTATAATGTCGTCGATTTGCTGATCTTTTTCAAACCACAGTTGGTTTAGCCAACGTTGAAATTCAACACGGGTTTCGGGGCTTGAAAAGTAAACGGCAGAGTCTACTCGTGGTACGGGCAGGGCCTCAATCCGCACAACGACTTTTTTGGTGCGGCCATGCATGACGTTAGTTAGTACATTCTCTGACGTTTCGGGATACACCAACGTAATATTTAATAGGCTGGTAAATTGTTCGCCCATGGCAGACAGTGTGAATGCAATGCCGCTTGCTTTAGGGCGTAATAAGTGTCGATAAGGTGAATTTTGACGTATGCGCTTTTCTTCGGTAAAACGACTACCTTCGACATAATTAATGATTGATGTAGGCATATGCTTAAAGCGTTCACAGGCTTTGCGAGTCGTTTCAAGATCTTTACCTTTTAACTTTGGATTTTTTTTTAATTTTGCTGCACTGGTGCGGTTCATAAATGGCATGTCGAGTGCCCAGCAACCTAGCCCCATTATTGGCACATAAAGGAGTTCTTTCTTCAAAAAGAACTTTAACATTGGAATATGGTTGCGTAATAAATATGTTTGGGCAGCAATATCAAAGCCGCTGACATGGTTACTGATTAATAAATACCAACCGTTCGGGTCAAGTTTTTCCAACCCTTTGACATCCCATTCAATATTTGAAATTAAATATAGAATGCCGCCGTTGCATGTTGCCCATGCCCACATAAAACGGTTCATTATATGTGTTAATAAACGGCGTATTGGTAAAAATGGCAGTAGCAACTTAACTATGCCGCCAATTGTTAACAATGAACTCCATAAAAGGGTATTAATGATTAATAGTGATAGGCTGATAATAAACAACACTGGACCAGGTAAAAAACTCAGCATACTTGTTATACCTTTGGTTTTGCTTGTGAGGCAAAGTTTTGTAGTTGCAGGTCCTTTTCAAGCCAAAGCTGATTAAGCTGTTCTTGAAAGTTAATTTTAAACTCACGATCTTTTAAATAATCTCCTCGCATTTGCTGAGGAATGTCGGTGATTTTGATATCCACTCTCACGTCAGATAGCGCACCACAGATATATTGCCAATAGGTTGGTACTGTATCTGGATAATAGATGGTGACATTGACTAGTTTATTAATGTGTTCTCCCATGGCTGATAGTGCGAAAGCCATCCCGCCAGCTTTGGGTTTTAAGAGATGTTGAAAAGGGGAGGCTTGTTTATCATGTTTAGCTGCACTAAAACGCGTACCTTCGACAAAGTTCATGATACTGACAGGCTTGGTTTTGAATTTTTCACATGCTTTGCGTGTTATTTCAATGTCTTTGCCTTTTAACTTAGGATTTTTTCGCAATTGTGCAGTGCTATAACGGCGCATAAATGGAAAATCTAATGCCCACCACGCTAGACCGAGTACGGGAACGAAAATCAGTTCTTGTTTAAGGAAGAATTTCAAAAAAGGAATTTTACGATTAAATACCCGTTGTAAGATGAGGATGTCGACCCAAGACTGGTGGTTGGCAATGACCATGTACCATTCTTTTTCAGAAAAAGATTGGTCGCCTGTGACATGAATGCGCATCGGATGAAAAACGGTTTCGACCACAGTGTTAACACTGATCCATGCTGTCGCGCAATTATCCAGAATATAACTACATATTTTTTGAATAAAACCCATTGGGATCAATTTTACAATACTGAACGCCAAGATAGGGATGGTCCAAAAAATGGTATTAAATAAATAGCATAAGAATGCGATTGAACCTTTTATTTTCGAAAGCAGCGGCATTTTTCTCTCCTATTAAACGGAGGGCTATGTTACTCGTTGTCGCTGTTTTGCTCAATCAATACGATAGGTTAAATTACGCTTATTGCTGATTCAGTTTTGCCAGTAATCGGTCCATTGCCCGATAACCAAGGGCTTGAGCAATGTGACTGCGTTCGGTAGTGGGAGATTGTTGTAGGTCGGCAATGGTGCGTGATACCCGTTGAATACGATGAAAGCTACGTACGGATAAACCCAAACTCACGACACTTTGTTCTAAAAAAGCGAGATCGGGTTGAGTGATCGCACCGTCTTGTTTGAGTTGCTTTGGGGTTAATTCACTATTTAATACACCTGAGCGGTTGAGTTGCTGGTCGCGTGCTTGTTTTACACGCTGGGCTATTTCTGCACTGGATTCAGTGGGGGTATGCTGTTGAGTTAATGTGCCAGCAGGAAGTTTTGGTACATCTACGGTTAAATCAAAACGATCTAAAAAAGGCCCCGATAAACGGGATAAATAGCGTTGAATTTGATCCGGAGTTGAACGGGCTCGTTCGGTATCGCCACAAGGGCTTGGGTTCATTGCTGCAATCAGTTGAAACCGACTTGAAAATGTCAGTTTTGCGGCCGCTCGGGAAATCTCAACTTGGCCAGTCTCCAGTGGTTCTCTTAAGCAATCGAGTACTTTTCGAGGAAACTCGGCGATTTCGTCAAGAAACAGTACTCCACGATGTGCCAATGATATTTCACCTGGTTTGGGGTGACTACCGCCACCAATAAGTGCAATAGAAGAGCAGGTATGATGTGGTGACCGAAAAGGACGGTTCAAGAAGTTCTGCGGTTTGACTTCGAGTCCTGCAACAGAGTGAATGGCGGCAACTTCAATGGCTTCGTCGTAGGTAAGCTTTGGCAATAATGGAATAATGCGATTGGCTAACATACTTTTCCCCGTTCCTGGTGGCCCTAGAAAAAGCATGTTATGTCCGCCAGCTGCGGCGATTTCAAGACCTTGTTTTGCTTGATATTGGCCGATCACATCGCTCATACACAGTGACGGTTGTATTTCGGGCTCCTCAATCCATTCGGGTAAGGTATCTAACAGTGGTAATTGTGCTTGGCCATGCAAAAAAGCTGCTAAGTTTTGTAAGTGGGCGACAAAATAACTGTGGTTATAACCAACCAGTTCGGCTTCATGACGGTTTTCAATGGGCATAAAGAAGTGGTGTTGATCATTGCGAGCCGCAATAATTGCCGGTAATAAGCCGCTACAAGGGCGAATTAACCCTGACAGTGCGAGTTCGCCAACAAATTCACATTGGTGTAGTGCTTTGGCTGGCACTTGATTTGATGCCGCGAGTATTCCCACCGCAATCGGTAAATCATATCGTCCGCCTTGTTTGGGTAAATCTGCGGGGGCTAAATTGACGGTAATGCGTTTTTGTGGAAACTCAAAACCGGCATTAATCAGTGCACTTCTGACACGCTCTTTAGCTTCTTTGACAGAGGTTTCTGGTAACCCAACTAGATTAAACGCAGGTAAACCGTTACTTAAATGCACTTCAACAGTGACTCTTGGTGCTTCTACACCGCAACTTGCTCGAGTAAATACACAGGCTATCGCCATTAACAAATCCTTTTGTTTGAATAGTATACAAATGAAGAGGTGTTTATAGTCTAGCAGCGATGTTTTTTTTTGCGTGATAAAGGCGATATAACTCATATAAAGTTATCTTTATAAGCTAGTTTAAATGACTGATGTTGAGTAGAATACCGTCGCTTTATCGTCTACTAGAATAGATTATTGATTGGTCTGTTATAGTGAAACGCGATAATGACTTTCCACCACTTATACTTCTATGTGTATTGAATCATTAGTCCTGTTAGTTTAGATGTGAAATAACCGGCTGTGATCATACATTTGCCTATGACGCGACAATGATATGCACATTCATTCCTGATATTTTGGCTAGTATTCAGGTAAAGGTAAACTATGAGCCTCTCTGATAATTTATTGATCATCTTGTGCCTAATCGGCATTAGTTGTTTTTTTTCTATGTCTGAAATTGCCCTTGCGGCATCACGAAAAATGCGTTTGCAGTTAATGGCAGATGAGGGCGATTTACGTGCCATCAAAGTGCTCAAATTACAGGCTCATCCGGGCAGCTTTTTTACCGTTGTACAAATCGGACTTAATGCCGTTGCGATTATGGGCGGTATTGTTGGTGAGTCGGCTTTTAGGCCTCACTTTGAACAATTTCTATTGCCTTTATTAGGGGCCGAATGGGGGGTGCAATTAAGTTTTGTTTGTTCATTTGTCACGGTCACATCACTATTTATTCTGTTTGCGGATTTAATGCCTAAACGGATTGCGATGGTGATCCCTGAGCAGGTTGCGGTTACTTTTGTGATGCCAATTATTCTATGCATTAAAGTATTAAAACCGTTTGTATGGATCTTTAATGGTTTGGCCAACGCAATTTTTAAATTATTGCAAGTGCCAACGGCGCGTAACGACCAAGTGACCCATGATGATATCTACGCCATGATGAGCGCAGGTACAGAAGCTGGGGTGATCGACAAAGGCGAGCAACAAATGATGGAAAACGTGTTTGAGATGCAATCAGTGTCGGTGACATCTGCAATGACGGCGCGCGAAAGTTTGGTGTACTTTTTACTACAAGATACTGAAGAGGATATTAAGCAAAAAATTGCCAAAAACCCGCATAACAAATTTTTGGTGTGTGATGGGCAGTTAGACATGATTAAAGGCTTTGTTGATGCAAAAGAGTTGTTGATTAGGGTAATTAACGGCGAGAACATCACTTTAAAAGGCAGTACGTTGGTGCATAACTGTTTAATTATCCCAGACACCTTAACGTTGTCTGAGTCGATGGAGTATTTTAAGAATAATCGCGCCGACTTTGCCGTCGTCATGAACGAGTATGCCTTAGTTGTCGGCATTGTGACCACCAACGATTTGCAAAGTGCAGTAATGGGGGCGTGGTCTTTACATGAAAGTGAAGAGCAAATTGTGGCCCGCGATGGTAACTCTTGGTTAGTTGATGGTGTCACACCAATTACTGATGTTATGCGTGCGTTTAGTATTGAGGTTTTTCCACAAAATCAAAATTATGAAACGATAGCCGGTTTTATGATGTACATGCTGCGTAAAATACCTAAGCGGACTGATTTTGTTAATTATGCGGGATATAAATTTGAAGTGGTGGACATTGATTCATACAAAGTCGACCAATTGTTAGTGACCCGCATAGACATTGATACACCGCCAATACCTTAGGGCCTGTTGATCTTTCAAGGTTGTTTTTGCAGCGAATTGTTGGTCATTTGTACAAAGAAGAGACTTTGCGGTGTCGTTATTCTACATAAAAAGTCGATAATGCAGTAAAAATGACCAACAAACACTGCCCGAAGGGTTCGGCTAAAAACGTTTTACTCTTTGTTGAGTCCTCTTCGTTAAGTAAAAGTAGCTTATACCAATCTCATTAAATATCTGGTCAGTTCAGAGTCTCTCAGGTTTTTCAATTCAAGGCACATTGATGTAGAAATGGTTGTTGCCTTTTAAATCGATGTAACACAGAAGTGGAATACCTGAGA